>DAIQBE010000563.1:0-2756 GCA_036781325.1 Leadbetterella sp.
AAAAATATTTTCTTTGCTTCAATCATAGTTTGCAAATTTAAAAATATGACCTTAAATTAAATCATGTATATCAATAAATAAATTGTGTTAGAGCTATATAAAAAACAAATCCCTTGCCTAGTTGCATTAGACTCTATCATTTTTGGGTTTGATGGAAAACAATTGAAACTACTTTTAGTAAACAGAGGACTTGAAACTGAAGGTAGCACTTGGTCTTTAATGGGAGGATGGCTACAACCTAATGAAAGCTTAGATGAGGCAGCTCACCGAATTTTATTTGAACATACCGGCTTAAAAGATGTTTATCTTGAACAATTGGCCTGCTTTGGAAATCCAAAAAGAGACCCCATAATGCGAACAGTATCAGTAACTTATAAAGCTCTTGTTAATATTGATGATTACGAAAAAAAAATATCAAACACGTTATCTACTGCATGGTTTTCCTTAAGAAAGTTACCTAAACTTTTGTTTGATCATGCCGAAATGGTGGAAATAGCCGTTGAAAGATTAAGAAAAAATGCAGCCCTTCATCCCATAGGCTTTGAATTATTACCAGAAAAATTTACTCTTTTGCAACTTCAAAATTTATATGAGGCCATATTTGATACCCAATTAGACAAAAGAAATTTTAGTAGAAGGATATTGAGTACCGGTTATATTATAAAAACAAACGAAAAGCAAATTGGATTTTCAAAAAAAGGAGCATATTTCTATTCTTTAAATAAAAACAAATTTCCCAAAAACAAAACATTTGATTTTCTGTTTATGCCAAATACCGAAAGAATATTGTAATAAACAAAATTTAAATTTTATAATCTTTTAAGTCTTAATTTAATAATTAGACATTTTGTCTATAAATTTCCTCCAAAAAAAAAGACCACAACTAAATAATTGGGGTCTTCATATGTAAAAGAAATTACTTAGAAATAACCTTTATTTTTGGAAAACTAGGCCCAACTCCTCCTGAACCCGCATCCACTCTTTTTGATTCTATTCCATCTTTTATCAACTCTCTCTTTACAGCAAAAGCTTTTTTAGTGTTTAATTTTGAGTCTCCATTTTTGTCAAAAACTAATATTTTTATTTGTAACCTTAAATTGCTTTCCAGTAAGCTTTTAATTTGTTCGATAGCTGTAAGTGACTCGGTAGTAAGGTCAGAAGAATTTTCTATGAAATTAATATTTTTAAACTCGAATTCCTTTCCTACACTTTGAGTATTATCAGATAAATAGGTATTCAATAAATCAATTGATGTAGAATTTAAAGCAATTTGAGCTACAGAATCAGCTTTTAAATTTACTAGGGTATCTGCTTTTTCAAAAGATTCAGCATTGTTTAAAGAATCTTCAAATATTAATTCTTCTTCTATAGATTCTGCCTTAGTTTTATCTGAATTAAACAATGAAATAGTATCTTTATTTAGCCAAACATAATATCCACCTGCACCTAAAACTAATAAGCCAAGAATTACCAGTACGACTTTAGTATTTATTCTTTCCATAAAGCCACCTTCTTCAGATTCTTCCGGTGTAAAACTACTGTTACTTTCTTCAACTGGATTTTTTACATGAGCCTCCGGCTTTTTGAGATTCATACCTTTCATTAGAGTCAACTCTTGCAAACCTAAGGCAGGTATCATTTTTTCCATCAAAGTTTCTGGTGCCTCTTTAAACAACGCATCGTGATGCTGTTTTAAAAAATAAACCATATCCTCTTTAGTCATTTTTTCATTTTTAATTTTTTCTCCCAATAAATTAATTAGGATACTTGAAGTAATTCCTGAAAATAGGACTGTAGAATTTTTACTTGTTCCAGCATACGTGCTAATCATACTTAAGAGAGGACTTTTATATGCTGGAAATATTTGGCTTATAATTTTTGATCCATCTACATTTACTTTATCAATGAATGCCTTATTAGCTAATTGGTCCAAAAAATCTGCTGGCAATTCATTTTTTCTATAGTGTTCGTTAATCTGATTAAATAGCATTCCTGCACTCATATCACTATTTGATCGCCTAATTAATCCAGCCACAAGTGTATAATAAATTCCTTTTATTGCTATCTCGAAATCCCCAAGATTATCAAATGTATTGGCTTTAATTTTTGAGAAAAATTTCTCGTCTAATATAGTATTGAAACTCTCAAACAGATTCATATTCAAAAAAAGTTTTAATTTGCGGTGCAAAAAAACAAAAAAATGATTGTTTTACCTATCTTTAAGGCATTAATATTAATCTAAATCTTTTTCAAATAATATGGAAAACCAAAATGAAAATAAATTAAGAAGTCAGGATTGGTTTGGAAAAACAGGTAAGGATGGTTTTATTTATAGATCTTGGATAAAGAATCAAGGCTATCCTTCCCATCAATTTAAAGGTAAGCCAGTAATTGGAATTTGCAACACTTGGTCTGAAGTTACACCTTGCAATGGTCATTTTAGAGAAATTGCTCAATTTGTAAAAAACGGAATATATGAGGCAGGTGGATTCCCTTTGGAATTTCCAGTTATGTCATTAGGCGAAACTATTATAAGGCCCACAGCTATGCTTTATAGAAATTTAGCCGCAATGACTGTAGAAGAAAGTATTCGAGGCAATCCTTTTGATGCTGTTGTACTTTTAACTGGTTGTGATAAAACTACGCCATCTCTGGTAATGGGAGCCGCTAGTGTAGGATTACCTACTATTGTAGTGCCAGGGGGACCCATGTTAAATGGTCGTTTTCAAGGGAAAGCAATTGGCTCTGGTACTGAT
>DAIQBE010000564.1:0-2745 GCA_036781325.1 Leadbetterella sp.
TGGTTATTTAAAGTTATTGGATTTTTCGCAATCTTATTAACTCTTATTACTTTGCTACTTTCTATTGATTTAAAAGGATTTTCCCCAAAGACATTAAATTTTTCAAGTTCATTATTGTTTTTGATTGTAGCAGTTGGATTATGGATTAGAATAGAATATCTTAAATTATACAATATTCAGTCTTACAAAAATAAAAGAATTCCACTTTGGCTAACAGCAAGCGTTGCTTTTGTAGTCGGAATTTTCAGATTGTTTTAAAAAATTATACTATCAATATATGAAAGGGCAATATTGCCCTTTTTTTATTTGCAAACTATTGGATCTATTTTTCAATTAAGGTCCAAATTTCCATATTTTAGTTTTCTGATTTTTAAATTTATCATTAATTTAAAAACATTATAATTTAAAAAATAGTTGTTTAAGTTAAACGCGTTTTCAATGAAGTCTCTAATCTTTTTATTTTTTTTTTTTTTCTTTATTTTTTCTTTTGCCTATTCTCAAAAATTCGGAAGCATTACCGGAAAAATTGTAAACAAAAATACACAAGAACCTCTACCGTTTGTTAATATTCAACTATCTGGCACATCAAAAGGTGTTACAAGCGACGAAGATGGAAAATTCAGAATTTCCGATATTCCAGTTAAAACATATAATTTACAATTCAGTTATGTGGGTTTTAAACCACTAACCATTTTCAATATTGTTATTAATGTCGGCAATGAATCATATTTAAACGTTGAATTAGAAGAACTTACCAAATCTTTAGAAGCAGTAGAAGTTAAAGGAAAAAAAGAGACAACTTACACTACTAGTTTAGAAACTCCATTAAGTATTCAAAAACTTACAACCGAAGAAATTAAGGCTAGCCCAGGTGGTAATTTCGATATTAGCAAGGTTATTCAAATATTACCAGGGGTTGGTGGTGGTGCTGGCGGAGGAACTTTTAGAAATGATATCATTATTAGGGGCGGAGGATCGAATGAGAATGTATTTTATTTAGATGGCATTGAAGTACCTGTAATCAACCATTTTCAAACGCAAGGCAGCAGCGGGGGGCCCCAGGGTATTTTAAATGTAAGCTTTATTGAAGATGTAAAATTAAGTACTTCTGCATTTGATGCTAAATATGATAATGCCCTAAGTTCAGTCTTTCAATTTAAACAAAAAAATGGTAATCCAAATAATCTCCAGGGTAATTTAAGGTTAAGTGCTACAGAACTTGCTACAACTTTTGAAGGTCCTATTTCTAAGAATACTACTTTTTTGGCTTCCGCTAGAAGATCTTATTTGCAATTGTTGTTTAAAGCTATTGACTTACCAATAAGACCAAATTATTGGGATTTTCAGACTAAAATTAATCATCAATTAAATAAAAAAACCACCTTAACATTTGTTGGCTTAGGAGCAATCGATGAGTTTAGCTTTGCCGTTCCAGAAAATTACTCTGCTGAAAAAGCTGCCACCATAAATTCTGCACCCTCTGTAAATCAATGGAATTATACAGTAGGATTATCTTTAAAAAGACTTGTTAAAAATGGATATTTCAACATTGCTCTAAGCAGAAATATGTTGGATAACAATATTGTTAAGTATGAAGACAATGAAAAAAAAGGAAATTCTCCAAAGACATTAAACTTAAATTCTCAAGAAGCAGAAAACAAATTACGCTTTGATATGAACAAAACTTTGGGGGCGTGGAAAGTGACTTATGGTGGCATGGCTCAACTTGTTAACTACACCAATCAAACTTTTAATCTGATTCGAAAAAAAGTAATAGACCAGAATGGTAAAATCATTCAACCTGAGTTTTCTGTTAATTTTGAAAGTCCATTAAATCCTTTTTATAAATTTGGTGCTTTCACACAAATTGGAAAAAGATTTTTAAATAATAATCTAGGCTTTAGTGCCGGAATAAGAACTGATGTAAATACTTTTACAGAAACTGGCTTAAATCCAATAAAAACACTTTCACCAAGAGTATCACTAAGTTACTTTTTAAATGGTAAATGGTCTGCAAATGCTTCAATTGGAAGATATTCAAAACTACCTCCTTATACCATTTTGGGTTTTGCAAATTCTCAAAACAGCCTAATTAATAAAAATGCTGAATACCAAATAAGTAATCATTTTGTTGGCGGATTGGAATATTTACCCAATGAAAGTTTGAGGTTTACTTTGGAGGGTTTTTATAAAAGATATAATAATATGCCCGTTTCTAAACAAAGTGGTATCTCTTTAGCGAATTTAGGAACAGATTTCAATGTTCTAGGAAACGAAGAAGTACTATTTATGGGAAGGGGAAAAACGTATGGATTAGAATTTTTTGCTCAAAAAAAACTTACGAAAAGATTTTTTGGAATTCTTTCCTATACTTTTTATAGAAGCTTATTTTCGGGATTAAATGAAAAGCTAATAGCTAGTAGCTGGGACAATAGGCAATTATTAAGTTTGGCTTGGGGTTATAAATTCAACAAAAACTGGGAATTAGGACTAAGATTTAGAGCTCAAGGTGGAGCACCATATTCGCCAATAGATGAAAATGCCTCCAGACTTAATTATGCAACACAAGGTGTTACTATTTATGACTTTAGCAAATTAAATACCCAAAGATTAGGAGGTTTCCACAGCAGTGATGTAAGAATTGATAAAAAATTAAATTTCAAAAAAACAACGTTAGATCTATATTTAGACGTGACAAATTGGTATGCCGCTAAAAATCCTACTATCCCTGAGTTTTCTTTAAAA
>DAIQBE010000565.1:0-2732 GCA_036781325.1 Leadbetterella sp.
ATTTTTTTTAATAAATCATTGCACTTAGAAATAATGGTAACTCTTTGTCCCCAAGCTAAGGTCGCAGCAAAGAAACCTGCTATTTCAATGTCTTGTTTTATGGAGAATTTATGTGGAATACAAATTGGGTCATTTTTTATGAAACCAATTTGATTAAATTTCTCAAATTTTTCTTCTAAAAGATCTATTGTAATTTGAGAAATCATGGGTAGTAATTATAAAGAACTTGATTTAAAATATTCAACTTTGGCTCTTATTTTTGAATCCTTTGGTTTTAGTTGATAAAATGCAAAAGGCGATAATTTAATCAATAGCTCCTGATCAGGACCTTTTGCGTTAATTTTACCTACGACTTTAGCATTTATACTTGCTCCTGTAGCCTCATTAGTTACTTTAATAATAGTTCCAACTGGTGCAGTTTTATGAAGAACTAAATAGTTTCTACTTCTATTCGTAGTATTTATTACCTCAGCAATGCCCTGTTCACTTACAATATGTCCTTTAATAGTAGGAATAAACTGGTATTCTTTTGGAATATGATTAGCATTACCTTTAAGGAGTTTAATTATTTCATTTTTGTCAACGATAAGGCTTTGTCCAATAGAAATTTTGTTTCCAGTAATTCTATTCGCTTCTACTAAATCTATCATTTCAAGTTCATATAATTTTGAAATAGAATAAATAGTTTCACCAACCACCACTATATGTAGATTGCTTTTTTTTTCTAAAGATTTTCTCTCTAATAAATCAACTTCATTCCTATTGTTTTTTTTGAAAGTCTCTTTTTTTTGAACGTTAGCTTCCATCGTTTTACCATTTCTTTTTAAAGGAAACTTTAAGTCTTGTCCAATTTTAATGGTAGTCAAATTATTTAAAGAAGGATTTAAAGAAAATGCATCCGCAATTGTACAGTCATATTTTTTAATTAATCCATAAAATGTCTCACCTGAACTCACTCTATGTATAACGCAAACTAAATTATTGAATATTCCCGTCCTAGTAGAATCAGTTTTTTGAAAATTAATAGCAACAGCACTTTTTGAAAAAATAATTAACAAAATTAGAACCTTAAATTTCATATTTGGAAAGGATATTATCATGCAAAATTAGATTATTTATACTTAAATTTTGTATTTTGTTTCATCAAAGTTATGTTTTAAATAAACTTGTTTAGTTTTGTGATGGAAAATTATATTAAATGAAAATACTTGGGATTATACCAGCAAGATTTGCGTCATCGAGATTTCCTGCAAAGTTAATTCAGGAAGTCAATGGAAAATCCATTTTACAATTTGTTTATGAGCAATGTCTGAAATCTAGGTATTTAAGCAAAGTTATTATAGCCACTGACCACGAATTAATTTTCGAAAAAGTTAAAGAGTTTGGAGCTGAAGTAGTAATGACTTCTTCCAAGCATTTATCAGGAACAGATAGATGTGCGGAAGCTTTAATTTTATATGGTGGAGCAAAGGAATTTGACTATGCCATAAATATTCAAGGGGACGAACCTTTGATTTCTCCAAATACTATTGATGATTTATGTGGAATTTTTAATAGTAGAACTGAGATTGCTTCAGTTTATAAAAGAATATCTCTAATTGAGGAAGTGATGAACCCCAATATTGTAAAAGTTGTAATTGGGGTGAATAGCCAAGCTTTGTATTTTAGCAGGTCCCCAATTCCTTTTGTTAGGGGGGAAGAAATTGATAATTGGGTGGTTAAACATTCGTTTTTTAAGCATTTAGGTTTGTATGGTTTTCGAGCAGATATTCTTGAAAAAATCGTTAAAATTCCCATAAATAATTTAGAAGATATTGAAAAATTGGAACAATTAAGATGGTTGGCAAATGGATATAAAATTTCTATGCAGGAAACCTCGAATGAAAGTATGGGCATAGATACCCAAGAAGATTTTGATAGGTTTAAACAATTTTTAGGAAAAAAATAGCGTATAGCATTTAATAGTAAAATTCATTAAAAAAATAATATGCAGCGATTCACCATTCTTTGGGCCGATGACGAAATAGAACTTTTAAAACCTTATATTGTATTTTTAGAAAACAAAGGATATGATGTGACTCCTGTACCGAGCGGGGCAGATGCTTTAGATTTGGTAGAAAAACAAAATTTTGATATCATTTTTTTAGATGAAATGATGGCCGGAATGACCGGCTTAGATACTTTGGTTCAAATAAAAAAAATAAAACCAAATATTCCGGTGGTAATGATTACAAAGTCTGAAGAAGAGAGAATAATGGAGGAAGCCATTGGTTCTAAAATTGCAGATTATCTAATTAAACCAATAAATCCAAATCAAATATTGCTTTCAGTTAAAAAGATTTTGGAAAACAAAAGACTAGTTTCTGAAAAAACTAATTCCAGTTACATGCAAGATTTTAGACAAATCTCGATGGAATATAATGATGATTTGGATTTTAATGAATGGGTTGAAATCTATAAGAAGCTGGTTTTTTGGGAGTTAGAGATTGATAATTCAGTAGATAAATCTATGGAAGAAGTTTTTTTGATGCAGAAATCGGAAGCAAATGCTAGATTTTCTAATTTCATTGAAGATAGTTACGAAGGATGGATGACTGACCCCAAAGTAAAAAAGCCCGTTATGTCCCATAACTTAATGAAAACAAAAGTATTTCCATTAATTGATGGTACATCTCCTCTATTTTTTGTTTTGATTGATAATTTTAGGTTAGATCAATGGAAAATTTTTGAGG
>DAIQBE010000566.1:0-2729 GCA_036781325.1 Leadbetterella sp.
TAAATGTTTGTAATATGAATGCTGTTCAAAGTATGGAGCAAGCTTTAAAACTAAACAAACAATTTTGTAATCTGTGTCAAAGAAAAATAGATTGGGCTTTAAAATAGTTTTTTAAATTTATTAACTTTTTTCAAAACCAATTCACTATTTAATTCACCAAAAAATACAGTATTCTACAGGCGTTTCCAAGGCTCTTTGGATTTTTATCTTTCGAAATTTTAACTTTCAAGGTATGTTTTTGGTCCTTTAATTCATCATCTAAGATAATATACCAGGGTAAATGCAATGATCCACTCCATTGTGTGAATAAATCTTTTGGCTCATATTTTTTTCCGTCTATGGTATATTCTAAAATTCCTGCATCGGGGCCTGAGTTTATACATATTCCTACTGCCGTGCCTTCAAAAGTAAGTGAAAACTCGGCATCAACAATGTTAGATACCAATGCCGGAATATTTACAAACTGCTTTCTTGTAGCTATATTATCAGAGGGCTTCCAAGAGGGCAAAAACTTCCAATTCTTTAAATCATTAGCTAATGAAACGCTTAAATATTTGCCATTTGAATAATTAAAGGAATCCAAAGGATTTGGTAAAGTTGCAGGCTCAGCTGTATATCCTTCATTAGTGTTTTCAAAACAATAATTAAAGAATGATTTAAGTGATTGGAAATAAATTTCCTGGCCAAAAGGGGAGGGGTGTAAATTTTTGAAATCGTCTATCCAATTAAATTCTCCAGCATTTATTCGGTCAGTTACTTCTTTGGCTAAATTTATTACTCCTAAATTGTAATGATCAGCAACTTTGTTGTGATTCTGAATTTCAATGGGTGTTATGCCTTCTGAGTATTCTTTTATTTTATCAGGATCAACAAAATGCAATAATACTATATCCATTTTTGGGTTCTCGATTAAAGCATGTCGGACTATTCCCTCCATTCCCCTGATTTGTGCTTTTGAGGAGAAACCGTTTGTGCGGTCATTCACTGCAGCTTCTTCTATTAATAAATCTATTTTACCTTTAGAAAAGACTTCTCTTTCTATTCTAAAAGCCCCAGGAGTACTTCCTGTGGAGGCAATTCCAGCATTTATAAATTCAAATGTTGTTTCTGGAAATTTTTCTCTAAAATATTGACATATTTTATCTCTCCAACCTGGACTTTCAGTAATTGATCCACCCATAAAAGCTATGCGTCCTATCTTTTCTTTAGAAAATTTTCTAAAGCTATTTTTAACCATAGTACCATATTTATGAAAGTTGGTGGAAGGTAAAAAATTAGTTATAGGTAAAGTATTTTGTTCAATAAAATCAGCAATTTTTCCTGGATTTTCGATAGTAAAATGGTGGCCTTGCAGGGTGATTATCCCTTTTGTCATAGGCCAAACACTTGCTTTACCACCTAGCCTTACATAATTATTGATAAGTGGAAAAGTATTTTCTTCGTTTGGAACAATTTTATCTTCTAAACTTATACTATGCAAAATGGGAACATTACAAGCTGCAAGGCCTTTCAAATTATCTATAGGATTGTCAGTATAGGCCAAAGCCTGTTCATTAGTGAAATTGTATGCTTTCAATAACTCTTCCCAATCTACTGGATTTCCATTTTTTAATGGCCAACTTTTAAAATCACAAACTGGTGCCTCAGCATATATACATGAAACTTTTAAAGGATTTCTTTTTGCCCAGTTGTACACATAAAGACCCCCTCGACTTACACCTACCAAAGCCACTTTATTTGAAAAAGACCAATTTTTAACTAAATAGAAATGAAAATTATCCCAAATCTGCATAGCAGCGGGGCTACCATACATATTGTTGGTATTGATATAAACTACATGAAAACCCCTTTCTAATAAAATTGAATCTGTTTGTGTATGCCAATCCGGGAAATGTGCTCTCCAAACCCAAGGATTTCCAGGTTTTGGTGTTTTTGGCTTTTTTATCCAAGCGGTTCTTCCTTCAAAATTGAAAGTTTCTATTTCAAAGCCTTTCCAAACCTCAGTTTTTAGTATTGGAAGTTTAGAAATTTGACTAAATGAAATGGAATAATTTAGTAGAATCAGAAATATAGAATAGACTAATTTCATTTATTTTGGTTGAATTTTACGAAAAATACTGTAAAATTCTTAACTAAACAATTCTACAATGTCGTCACGCGTAAGTTTTTTTATAAATCCAGCTTCAGTAGAAATCAAGTCATTTGCTATATCTTTCTTTTTTGCTTGAAGTAATAATATTTTTTCTTCTATCGTGTCTTTGCAAATCATTCTATAGGCAAAAACATTTTTTTGTTGCCCAATTCTATGTGTTCGGTCTATAGCTTGTTGTTCAACTGCCGGATTCCACCATGGATCTACCAAATAAACGTAATCAGCTTCTGTTAGGTTAATTCCTACGCCACCTGCTTTCAAAGACATCAAAAATACTCTACAACTTTGATCTGCTTGAAATCTATTAACTCTTTGGGCCCTATCGGTAGTTTGCCCATCTAGATATTCATATGGAATCTCGTGTTGTTCTAAATTTTGACGAATCAAGTCTAACATTTTCAAAAATTGGCTAAAAATTACAATTTTGTGGTTGGAAGCATTCTCTTCAATTTCCCTTAAAATCTCCTCTAATTTTACAGATTCTGAGCCAAAGTCGGTATCTTCTGAAAGTAATTCTGGAGAGTCGCAAATCTGTCTAAGTTTTAACAAGCCTTCCAATATTAGGAATGCCGATTTA
>DAIQBE010000567.1:0-2728 GCA_036781325.1 Leadbetterella sp.
CTGAACGTCTCAACCAATAATCGTTTCCATTAGAATAATATTGATCTGAACGGTTAGCAATTCTAGGATGAACACTCGAAGGATTATCTACTGTCCAACGATTTTCATAAATATCAGTCAGAAAGTTTCCAATATTACCCATTTCTCCAGCACTCACATATTGCTTTGCCCCTGCAGCTCCTTGAATAAGAACGGATAAGTCAAAGTTTTTGTATTGCGCACCCAAATTTACACCACCTTGAAACAAAGGTTGATTAGTATTATTGGTTCTCACTTGGTCGTCAGGGGTAATTTTGCCATCGCCATTGTAATCTTTATATTTCATATCTCCAGGGCGTAAAGTTTTTACGATAGCAGTATAGTCTAAACTACGAGAGTCTATTTCCGCTTGATCTTTAAAAACGCCATCATACAAGTAAGTAACATAAGTAAACATTGGTTTTCCGGTAGATCTTTGCCATTCAGGGGCACCAGGTGCTTCATCCCAAAAGACTATTTGGTTCTTAGCATAACCACCATTCACGCTAAAATTGTATTTAAAATCACCAATTTGACTACGGTATCCAATATTGAAGTCAAATCCACGATTGGATACTTCTCCAATGTTTTGAGCAGGAAGGGTGATACCTGTAGATTGTGGAACAGATGCGTTTTTAAAATAAAGTATTTTAGATCGGTTATTAGAGAAATAATTCATTTCAAAATTTACTTTTCCGTTAAACATTTGACCTTCAATTCCAATGTTAGAATTTGATGCCACTTCCCAAGTTATATTTTCGTTAGGTAAGCGTGATTCAAACAAAGTCTTTTGTTCGGCATCGCCCAAAATATAGCTTCTAAACCCGTACGTTGAAAGATATTGATAAGTTGCAGGGGTTCCCGAAGGTGTACCATTCGCATTCGGTAAATTTACTTGGTCGTTTCCTAGCTGTCCCCATGAACCTCTAATCTTTAAAAAGTTTATAGCTGAAATTTCTTTCATAAAACTTTCTTCTGAAATTACCCAACCAGCCATTACCCCAGGGAAAAAGCCATATCTTGTTTTAGCAGGAAATCTGTCTGATCCATCGTACCTCCATAAAAATTCTGCTAAATATTTTTCCTTATAATTGTAGGCTACTCTTCCGAAATAGTTGATACGTGCGGTTTCAAAACCACCACCCCCATTGTTTCTTTCCAGATCGCCTCCAGCAAACATTTGATCTAAAGAAGGAGATATGAAATACCGTCTAAACGCATTTATATTATTACCCTCAATAGTTTCTTTGTTGGTTCCTGCTAAAACTGTTAATCCATGTTTTCCGAATTGTTTCTCATAAGTCAATACTCCACCTAATAAAATATTTAACTGATCGTCATACGATTGATTCAGATTGGGTTCTGCAGGGCCTCTCTTACTAGCTACTAACTTTGGAGTAGTACCATCCGCTTCAAAACCAGAACCTTGTTGGTATAGTGTCCATGGAATTTGCCACAGTTTTCTATTTCCAGTTCTTTTATCGATAGCTGCTGTTCCAGTAAATTTCAAGCCTTCAATCCAAGGAATTTTAATATTTATTGCTCCGTTAGTTTGAAAATAATCTTGTTTTTGACGATCGTAGCCAGACAAATCTGTAGTAATTACCACTGGGTTTTCTCCGTTTTCAATATCAGGTCCAGGCAATCCATTTGGCCAGTAGGCTTGTTGTTGTGGTTTGCCTCTCATTTGCATCCTGAATATTGCTCCTGCTGATCTTGTAGGATAATTTCTTGCTTCTTCTCTACCTAAAAGACCTATATTTACATCAACATACTTATTAATTTTTGCATCCAAGTTTAATCTAATATCGTATTGTTGGTAAGCGGTTGCAGATTTTTTATAATAGCCATCTTGGTTTTGATAGCCTAAAGATGCTAAATATTTAACGTTATCCGTTCCACCTGTTATTTGTAAATTATGTTGCGTTTGAGGAGACCAATTTTTCAAAGTTGCAGCATACCAATCGGTATTTGGGTATAACCAAGGATCTGATCCATCTGCATATTTTTTAATATCAGTAGGAGAAAAAGGAGCTTTTCTTACGGTTCCAGTAGGTCCGGTATAGGTTCCTGTAGATTTGTAGGCAGCATTAGCGGCCGTCCACTCATTTGCTGGTAATCCATAAATATCTAAATCATTTAACATACCAACATATTGGGCAGCATTTGTTAATTTAGGAATAACGGTAGGTTGAGAAAAACCTTGATTTGCTGAATAGGATAATTGAGGCTTTCCTGTTTTTCCTCTTTTTGTAGTAATCAAAATTACTCCATTTGCTGCTCGAGATCCATAGATTGCGGCAGAAGCATCTTTCAAAACTGAAACACTTTCAATATCATTTGGATTGATTCTATCTAATCCACCCGCTCTGTTTGGAATTCCGTCCACTACTATAAGCGCATCTCCATTATTGAGGGTATTTGAACCTCTAATTCTGATGGAGGAACCATCAGCTCCAGGCTCTCCGCTTCTATTTACTGCAACCACTCCAGCCATTCTTCCAGCAATAGAATTACTAAGATTCATTACCGGTGATTTTACTAATTCAGTGCCTTTTACTGAAACTACTGACCCAGAAATTGTTGCTTTTTTTTGTACGCCATAACCTACAACAACCACTTCTTTTAGGCTACTTACATCTGGAATAAGAGAGACATTGATTACCGATTGGTTACCAACAATAGTCTCTTTTCCAGCATACCCAACAAA
>DAIQBE010000568.1:0-2725 GCA_036781325.1 Leadbetterella sp.
GCAACTAGGTGCCAATGTAAAAGTATACAGAAACAATGAGGAATTGTATGCTTCTAAATCAGTAGATGCTGTGATGATGTCAACTGCTGATTTTCAGCATGCTTTGCACACTATTGAAGCTGTAAAAGCCGGGTGTGATGTGTATGCCGAAAAGCCTTTGGCAGAAACAATGGCAGATAATAGAGCAGTTTTGAAAGCAGTAAAAGATTCTGGAAAGATTGTACAGATTGGCTCACAAAGACGCTCTGGAACTAACTATCATGCTGCTGCCGACTATATTAAATCCGGTAAATTTGGCGATATAAAAATGGTAGAATTGATGTGGAATGTCAATCAGCCCGGTAGATGGAGACGTCCAGATTTAGTAGCCAGCTTAAAAGAATCAGATGTAGATTGGAAGCGGTATTTGATGAATAGGCCTGTTGTGCCTTTTGACGCTCGTAAATATTTGGAATACAGATTGTTCTGGCCTTATTCTTCTGGAATTCCTGGACAATGGATGAGTCATCAAATTGACACGGTTCATTGGTTTAGCGGTTTAGAGCATCCAAGAAGCGTTGTAGCCAACGGAGGTATTTACCAATGGCAAGATGGACGTACCAATGCTGATACACTTACAGTTGTGTTTGATTACGGTCCTGCAGATAAGCCTCAAAATGGATTTCAAGTGCAGTTCACAAGTAGGTTTTCAAATGCTGCTGGGGACACCAAAGAATTGTATTATTCTAATGGCGGCATGATAAACCTGGATACAAACGAGATATCAGATACGGGTGGCTTGCGTGAGCGTGAAGCCAAAGCTATGGGCATGAAGGCCAATTTATTAGCACCCATGAAATTGGAAGGCATTAAAGTAGCATCAGATGCCAATACGGGAGGTGACCCTCTAACATTTGCTCATATCAGAAATTGGATGGAATGTGTGCGTAGCCGTAAAACACCAAATGCTCCTATAGAAGCTGGATATCAGCATTCTATTGCTACCATGATGTCAAATGCAGCCTATCGCACAGGATTAAAAATTACTTTTGATGCAAAAGCTCAAGAGATATTAGCTGGCGGAAAACCTTGGAAGCCGTTTTGATTTGATATTTTTTGTAATTAATATGAGGAAGGAGAGTCTTATGGGCTCTCCTTTTTCAATTCCAACCAAATCCTTTTATTTGGAATCCTATCAAAAACCATCAAGATCATGACTCGATTATTAATTCTTTTTTTTGCATTAGCTATAAGTGCTGCACAATGTGATACTACTGTTGCTTTAGATCCAGAGCTTTCTAAAATAGATGGAAACTGGACTTTATATAAAATTGGAGTGGGCTATCCTCCACCCAATAGCCCTTCGGTTCTAACACCAACACAGACTGAGATACTAGAAATTAACGCAAAGGCCAGTACCTTGATACGAAAAGTAAACGGCGTAGTGACGGAGTCCACCAAAATTGAAATAGGGAATCATCCAAAAAGTTCTTCAAATCCACGCTTGGCTTTGGTTTTTTTGGAATCCAAAACATACTCATTTTTAAGCATAGACGTAAGCAAGGAAGAAATAAGTTTATACCAAAAATGTCCTTTAGAAGCTGAACTGGCCGATGGAGGTACTTTTTATTATAAGAAACAATAATCTTAGAATTCTCTCTCTCCAAATTCACTGTTTGGTAGTTTCGCTTTTTTTTCAGATTGCTTAAAGTTATAAGAAACATTCAACATACAAATATTAGTTTCTTGAATGTAATTGGTGGTGGTGAAGAAGTTGGACCCAAAAGTGGTAATTCTTTGCTGATTTACCTTCATTTTGCCAAAAGAAGCATTTTGCCAAAGCAAGGAAATGGTTAATTTTTTGAGATTTTTTTTCAACGAAAAATTGGGTTGATAAAACCTAGAGTCTTCGCCTTGTGCGGTATTTCTTGCAGATAAGTAAGAAAGGTTAAATTGAGAACTTAAGGTACTTGTAAATTGATAATTGATAGTAGAATTAACTGAATATACCCAACCTTGTGAATTCACAGCCACAGATTTATCAAACAAAGTTCCTTTAATAGCTAGATTATATAAGTTTCCGCCTAAATATACTTTTAATTTCTTAGTTGGAGAATAGCTAATATTTGCTTCTGTTCCGTAAAGTTGTGCTTTACCGGCATTGGTATAAACCCTGTTTAAAATACTATCGTTATAAACACTGTTTACGCGGTTTACAATATCTGTAATCTGCTGCGAATATACATTCCAAAAGAAGGAGGCTTTTTTGAAATCTTTGGTAATACCGGCCTCATACACTCCTATAAACTCAGGTCTGATGTTTGGGTCGCCTTGCTCTAAGGTTTCGCTATGTTCACGTTCTGGATAAGGGTTTAGCTCGTTGTTGGTGGAGCGTTGCACGCGTCTACTGTAGGCCATTTTTATTCTAAAATCACTTTTTAGGTTATACAACAAATTGACTGAAGGAAACAAATTTGATAGTTTTAGCAGGTCCTCCTCGTTGTTTTTGTTGGTAGAAAATGCTCTATAGGCATTTTCATAGCGTAGTCCCGTAGCAAATTCTAGTTTTTTATATACCCCACTGTATTGTGAATAAACTCCATGTATGATGTTATTTACCGCTATTTGTGAAGAAAATGCTGGATTTAAAACCAAAGGATTAAAATTTCCAGATTTTTCTCGATAATCAAATTCGCCATTCTGATTTTGGGTTCTAAATTGATACCCAAAGGCCAGTTTGCCTATT
>DAIQBE010000569.1:0-2716 GCA_036781325.1 Leadbetterella sp.
TCTTGTTTTACATAGTTTGAATTGCTTTTTGCTTTACAAGATTTTCCATTATTTGAAATTTTCACAAACTTTCATTTTAATTTTTGTTTCCTTGTTTGCTGTACACCCAATGCATGTAGAATCTGTGGCTTGGGCTGCAGAAAGGAAAGACGTACTTTATACTTTTTTTTTATTGTTTTCAATGTATTATTACATAAAGTTCTCGAAAGAAAATTCAACAAAATACTATTTAATCTCTATTCTGTTATTTGTGGCTTCGTGTTTATCAAAAGGAATGGCAGTAGTTTTACCAGCACTTTTGTTAATAACAGATTGGTGGATGTTAAAGAAGCCATTGAATTGGAAAAATTCAATTGAAAAAATACCATTCTTTGCAATAACTTTAATTTTTGCTTATATAGCTACAACAGCTCAAAAACAAGCCGGAGCCGATGCTACTTCTGTAATTAAAGCCGCTTTTTCTGGATCTGAACGTTTTAAAATTGTAAGTTATTCCTATCTTTTCTACTGGATCAAGACTTTGGTGCCCATAAATCTTTTACCTTTTTATCCGTATCCAACAAAAATAGGTGGAAATGTACCTGGTTTATTTAATTTGGCTGTGTTAGGGATTGTTTTGTTTGGAGCAGTGGCTTATTGGCTTGGAAGAAGGAATAAAATGATTTGGTGGGCTGTAAGTTTTTTTACAATTTCTATTTCAACAGTTATTCAAATTTTGCCAGTAGGAAGTGCCATCGTAGCAGACCGATATTATTATCTTTCTTCTATTGGGCCTTTGTTTTTATTTGCTTGGTTATTTTCAGAAAGGATAGAAAAAGGATCTAAAATCTTTAAAAGCGTAGCTTTTGTTTTTATTGCTTTTTATGGAATAATGGCCTTTTTTCAAACTAAACATTGGAAAAATGGATATACTTTATTTAAGCCAGCAGAAAAATTTTATCCTGAAGATGCCATGGTTTTAAGTAACATTGGCTGGTATCATTTAGGACAAAAAGAATTTCCAACCGCAAAAGCTTATTTAATGCGTTCTGACAACAACGGCTTCAAAAATGCCGATGTATGTAGAACAATAGGTTCAATGTTTATAGATGAGGGAGATTATAAAACGGCATTGACATATTTAGAAAGAGCCCAACTTTTTTTACCAAAGAATCCTAGAACCGATTGGCTAACTGCTTTAGCTCATCAAAAATTAAATAATTTCGATGCCGCTTTGCCATTTAGTGAAATTGCCATAAAAGCTCAGCCCGAAAACTTTGAATATTTAAATACCCATTCACAAATCTTAATGGGCTTAAAAAGATTTGATGAATCGAATAAAATAATTCAGAAATTAATACAATTAAAGCCAGAAAACTTAGATTCTTATTTAAATATAGCTTACACAAAAAGGCTAAGTGGGGATTTAGCAGAAGAGGTGAAATTGTTAGAAGAGTTAATCAGGAAGAATCCAAGCTATCTACCAGCATATAGAAATATTGGGGTGAGTTTGAGCGATTTGGGCAGACATAACGAGGCGGTTGAATATTGGAAAAAGGCCATTGCATTTGATAATACTGGAGATTATGAATACAATATTGGAATAAATTTTGCCATGAGAGGTCAGTTAGATGTGGCCAAAGAATGGTATATAAAAGCAGCTAAAAAAGGAAAATTAGAAGCACAGCAAATTTTGAAAACTAATGGTGTGGTTTTTTGAAAGAATTTAGGTTCTTTTCCAAGGTTTTTTTTGCAAAATACTTTGCATAGATAGATTGCATACTTCCTCTGTATTGTAATGCCTCCTTGTGGCTATATTTCTCTATTAACACTTTATCAATGCTTTTAAATTTATCAAAGTTTTTTATTTTATTCAGATGATAAATAGACGCTTTATCTTTTATTTTTAAGAATGTAAATTGGTTTAAAATATTTGATAAAGTGCCAGTAATGCTAAATAAGAATACAATTGAAATTAATAATTTTTTTTTACCTTTTTGAAAACTTTCATAAAACTGTTCTGCAAAACAAAAATGTATTATTAAAATAGGGAAGATAGAGGTTTTAATTAAAAAATCATTGTAAACCCCAATCCGAATGGTTGCACATAAAATAATAGATATAAAAAAAGAAGAAATAAAAATTTTATTATTCCACGTTGAATTTTTTTGGTAGGAAAAAAAATAGAATATAAAAATGTTTAAGAAACAAAACAGAAAAAAACTTACAGCCCAATTTTTTTCATGATAAGTGGGCATAAAAATAAACTTTGTGGCGGTTAAGTTACTATTAAAAAAAACTGCAATTGGAATTATAGATAATGTGATAAGAAATAAAGCTAATAAAAACCTACTATTCTTAAAAACTGAAAAATCTTTTTTAATTAAAAATATCCATAAATAATTTATTATAATTATTAATGTAATGCTAATTGACAAAAAAGGGCTCCAAATTAAAAATACTGGAATTAAGAGAATAGAATAAACTATTCTATTGCATTTATTAAATTCATTTAAAACTAAACTAGCTCCTATAATGGAAGGTATAAGTTGATTGGGCTCCCATTGTAAAGCCTTGAAAAAATCATGAAGCCACATTTTATTTTCTAGAAATACTATTTTTGAATAAAAGCCTGAGGATACTAAATTTAGGAAATAAATGGAAGGAGTGGATATTATTGATGCAATTAGGAGTTTTTTGATGTTATATTTAAAATATATTAATGCCCATATAAATG
>DAIQBE010000570.1:0-2712 GCA_036781325.1 Leadbetterella sp.
AAGGGAGGCTCCAAAAACTTTAATTGAATCTGAAGTTCCAATTTCATCGGCATTTTTTCCAACTATTTTACGGCCAATCAAAGAAATGGTCCAAAACATAAATAAAATAGTAAAAGCACTTGCTAAAACCGAAACCATATTTACCATCAAAGCAACTTTAGTAACATCAGAACCAGCAAGCATAGAGGCGATACGCCCTATTAATAAGAAAAATGGAGCACCAGCAGGGTGAGGAACTTGCAGTTTGAATGCACAAGCAATAAACTCTCCGCAGTCCCAAAAACTAGCTGTAGGCTCTACAGTTAAGGTGTAGGTAAGCAAAGAAATAAAAAATACAGTCCAAGCTCCAATATTGTTTAATTTTTTAAAACTCATAAGTGATTAATATTCAGTTAAATAAGATATTTTTTAAAATTTATTTTTAAATTTAAATTCAAAATAACAAAAAATTAAGCATACAATTCGCATGTAAACTTATAAATAAAGTTAAATTTTTAGTTGGGTTCCAATATTTATAGTTTTTTCTAAAATTTTCGTAATTGTTTTAAAATCGTTGGGATTTGAAACAAAATCTATATCATTTACATCGATTTCGATAAATTTTCCGTGATCATATTGCATTTTAAATCTTTCATATAATTTATTTAGGCTACTCAAGTAGTTAATATCCATATTTTGTTCATAATCTCTATTTCTCTTTTTTATTTGAGAAACGAGTTTTGGAGTATCTGCTTTGAGATAAATCATCAAATCAGGTGGAGAAATTGCCTTCATTATTGTATTAAACAAACTATTATAAGTTTGAAAATCAGTTTCTGTCATTTTATTGCTTTCATATAAATTTTGAGCAAATATGTAAGCATCTTCGTATATAGTACGATCTTGAATAATAGTTTTTTCTTGCTGATTTTTGATTTTTAATACTTGCTCAAACCGACTGTTTAAAAAATATATTTGTAAATGAAACGACCACTTTTCCATATCAGAATAAAATGGAGGTAAATAAGGATTTCCATCCACTGCTTCATAATATACTTCCCAACCATAGTGCTCTGCTAATTTCTCGGCTAATGTAGTTTTTCCAGCCCCAATATTTCCAGTTATCGCAATGTGCATTAATTTCTTTTTAAGATTAAAGAAGTAAAATTAAGAGATTAATTGTTCAAAATCATAAATAGTTTTAATACGTTTCGTAATTTTGCATCTTGAAATCAACGATTGAAAATGAAAGATTTTAACGTTTTACTTTATTATATCTATTCCCCTATAGACAATTTAGTGGAGTATAGAGACTTACATCACCAATTTTGTATTGATAATAATTTGTTAGGCCGAATCATAATTGCCCCGGAAGGCCTAAACGGAACTGTTTCTGGATTAAAAAAAGATTGCGAAAACTATATGTCTTGGATAAAGTCTGACAAAAGATTTTTGAATGTCGATTTTAAAATAGAATTACATCATGAAAATGCTTTTAAGAAACTTTATGTAAAAATTAAGAAAGAGATTGTACATTCAGAATTACCTGTAAATCCACTTATTAAAACGGGGATTCATATAGAACCTTCTCAATTCAAACAATTTTTTACAGATCCAGAGGTAGTATTGGTAGATATGCGTTCCAATTACGAACATAATGTCGGAAAATTTAAAGGGGCAATAACTTTTGATATGGAAAATTTAAGGGATTTACCCGATCATATGAAAGAAATTGAACATCTAAAAAATAAAAAAATAGTTACCTATTGTACTGGAGGAATTAAATGCGAAAAAGCTAGTGCATTTTTATTAGATAATGGTTTTAAAAACGTTTACCAACTTCATGGAGGAATAATTAAATATGGTTTAGAAGAAGGTGGTGAAAATTTTGATGGTAAATGCTATGTTTTTGATGGAAGGCTTACTACCGATGTAAATTCTATTAATCCAACAATTATTTCCTCCTGTTTTTTGTGTGGAACTCCCTCAGAAAGGATGGTGAATTGTGCAAACCCAGTTTGTAATGAACATTTGCCTATATGCGAAAAATGTGGTATTCTAATGGAAGGGGCTTGCTCCGTTGCTTGTAAAGATCATCCTAAAAAAAGAGAATATAACGGAACAGGATATTATATGAAGCCAAAAGATGGTTACAAACCAGAATTGGCATTCAGAACTAGAAAAAACACTAAAAAACTTCACATTGTTGAAGATTTAGGATATTCTAAATAATTTTTATTTTGCATTTCTAAATTCCCCATTAAAAAACCAAATATTTAAACATCTAAAGGATTCCAAAAAATAAATATGACCAAACCATTAATTTTAATAACAAACGATGATGGCATTACATCAAAAGGAATAAGAGTATTAATTGAAGAAATGGCTAAACTTGGAGAAGTTGTAGTTGTTGCTCCTGATAGCCCAAATTCCGGAATGGGTCATGCAATTACTGTTGATTCAACTTTACATATAAAAAAATCACCGATTTTTGGAGATATTCAATCTTATGAATGCTCAGGAACCCCTGCAGATTGTGTAAAATTAGCAAAACATGAGCTTTTAAAAGGACGAAAAATTGACTTGGTAGTAAGTGGAATTAACCACGGCAGTAACGCTTCCATATCAGTCCTTTATTCTGGAACAATGTCTGCAGCCATTGAGGCTGCAATTGAAGGTATTCCTGCTATTGGATTTTCATTACTTGATTTTAGATATGATGCTGATTTCGAA
>DAIQBE010000571.1:0-2685 GCA_036781325.1 Leadbetterella sp.
ACTTTTTATAGGCATAAGTACAACATTCTTTTTTAAAGTATCTGCTAATAAATCAACAGTTAAATTTGGAGAAGTTTTAAAAGGTATATCTTGATTAAATTTATTTTTTGATTGGATTTCATAATTTGTAAGAAAAACATTTTCATTAGTCACTCTTTTTATTTCAGAACTTTTTAATTGAGTTAATTTTAGATTTGAAGAGAAATAGGCGGGATTTAAAGTCTGGTATTTGTCATTAATTGAAACCCTTAAAATATTCCCATAAATTGGGAAATTCGAAATTTCTGCTTGATAATAATCATTGTAGTCGTCCCAAGACCAGCCTAATCCAAGTGATTCATTCTTAAAGTTTTCGGAAGAAAAGGCAATAATTTTTGATTTTGAGTTTTTTAGAAAAGCAAAAGTTTTACCTAATGGAAAATCTGGATGTAAAAATGTTGGGTCAGAAGTTCCTAGAATAAATAATGTATCTTCTTTCTCGAAATACTTTAGTGCTGGAATACTATCACCTAATGTTTTTAAGCAAGCATAAAGTGTGAGGATTTTTGTATTTGATGCTGGAACAAAATATTTATCTTCATTTTTAGAATAAATTTTTTCTTTAGAGACAGGGTCATAAATGTAAATTCCAACATGGCTATTTTGAAATAAAACGGAAGTATCAATTTTATTTTTAAAAACTTTAGAATTTGAATATGTTCTCTTTTGATTTACGCAAGAGAAAAGACAAATAGAATATATCAAAAAAGATGAAATAAGAAGATTTTTCATTAAATAAAAAATTAATTACTTTTGGATTAAATGTAAACAAATAGACAATAATATTTTGGAAAAACAAAGAATACTTTCAATAGATGTTTTTAGAGGCCTTACAATGATTTTAATGACAATTGTAAATAATCCGGGTTCTTGGGATTACATTTATTCACCCTTGGCGCATGCAGAGTGGCACGGCTGCACACCTACTGACTTGGTTTTTCCTTTTTTCGTTTTTGCAATGGGAATGGCAATTCCTTTTTCTACTAATGAAAATTCCGGAATGGATACGAAAGTATTTTCTAAAATATTTATAAGAGCATTACGTATTTTTAATATCGGTTTATTTTTAAATTTCTTTTCAAAAATCACCTTTGAAGGACTTGAGGGGCCTTATTTGATGATAGTTAGATTGTTTTTTGCTTTATTAATTGGCTGGGCACTTTTAGGAAACTTTACTTCAAAAACCAAGCTGCTACTTGCTTTAAGCATATTTTTCACATTGATTACCTTGGCTTACTCTGGAATTGAAAACTTTGCAAGTCTCCGAATTCTTGGTGTTTTACAAAGATTAGGACTAGTTTATTTTTTTGCAATTTTGGTCTTTTTAATATTTAAATTTAAAACACAGGTATTTATTGCCATTCTGATTTTATTAGGCTATTGGGCGGCGATGGCACTTATTCCTGTTCCAGGCTTTGGAACACCAAATTTTGAAAAGGGGACAAATTTATCAGCTTGGTTAGATAATCTGCTACTTCCTGGCCACTTATGGGCTAGTGCTAAAACATGGGATCCGGAGGGCATTTTAAGTACTTTCCCCGCCATTGTAACCGCTTTAATAGGTATTTGGACTGGCAAATTAGTTAAAAGCAATATTCAAAATTTAAACAGATGGCTTTTTATTTATGGAATAAGCTTTTTAATTGTAGGAAAGATTTGGGATTTTTCTTTTCCTATTAATAAGGCACTTTGGACAAGTTCATATGTTGTGTATAGTGCAGGTTGGGCTATGCTAGTTTTTGGGTTAATAAATAGCCTTATTGCTAATGCTAGAA
Source organism: Leadbetterella sp. (assembly GCA_036781325.1). Classification (GTDB taxonomy): domain Bacteria; phylum Bacteroidota; class Bacteroidia; order Cytophagales; family Spirosomataceae; genus Leadbetterella. Next base: position 1,815 of record DAIQBE010000571.1, read on the forward strand.
TAAACCCAATAATAAAATTTTTAATAATGTGGGGAGTAAACCCTATGATTGTTTTTTATGGTTCTGGAATTTTACCAAGGGCTTTAAATATGATAAAGGTTCCCTCTGAACCCAAAGATATTTCATTACTTACTTATTTATATGAAAAAGGGTTAGCTCCCATTTTTTCAAATCCACTTAATTCATCATTGTCTTACGCATTGATTTATGTAGTTTTTTGGTCTTTAATATTAAAAATTTTAGAAAAGCGTAAATTGGTATTTAAGGTATAATTCTTTATTTTGAGTATTTTTTATTGATGTCAATCAAAATAATTATTTCATTGGTAAGCAAAATCAGTATATGATTAGGTTATTAATGACAATACTCCTTCTTTTAATATAATAAAAGCAAATATAAAATTGAGTTTTTATTTTTCTCATTTCATTTTAGTCAAACGATTTTGCAAATTAATTGCTTAATGTTATCTATACTATAAACAGATTTCATGAGTTTTTTTAATTTACATTATCAAGTATTCAAATATTTTTTTTAGAGTCTTCATGTTTAGGTTAAACAGAAATGCTCTTAGAAAAACCTATTGGTTTTAGTTAAAACGAGATTTTTATTTTTAAATTTTTTGGAGAACCTTATGGTTGGGGTCAATTCTTTGTAATTGTCTTTTGATACGTTAAACAATTTAATAAGAATAGAATTTGTATTAAGTAATTATTGGTTAGTAAAATTGTTAAAAAATATTGTCTATGGAAGATTAGAAAAAACAGGAGCAAAGAACTTGCTGAAAGGCAATGGATTACAGATTATTATAAAAAAAAGTAAAATAAAATTTGGAAAAGGGCAGATTGGTTTCTTACCTTTGCAGTCCCAAACG
>DAIQBE010000572.1:0-2684 GCA_036781325.1 Leadbetterella sp.
GGATTTTAAGAATGTTATGTTCACATTACAACAAAACAATAATAAAGTACTACTTTTACTTAAAATAATTCTGTTTTATCAAAAAGAAAAAAACAGCTTGTTACATATAAGATTAATGTATAATTAAACCCTATTACCAATATATTATAGTAAAAGGTTTAAAACTTCGAAAGAATATTTTAAATTTAAAACATTTCTATATTATGTAGAAATTTAAGTATGCCAATTCGAATATTGAAATGATAATGAATAAATTTAGACTCGCTCTTTTTGTAGTTAGTATAGTAGTTCTAAGCAATTGCAAATCTACCAATACCATCACCTATACTCTTTCTTCAAAAGACTTGCCAGAAACCGAGAAAGGTCTCGACCATGCTGGTTTTATTAAAGATTTTAACAAAGATGCATTAGTGAGAGGTGAAAGAGTTTACAATGCTACGTGTATCAGCTGCCATGGCAACAAAGATAACGAAGGGTCTATTCCTATGTCTTTGAAGTTTTGGTCAGAACCCTTTAAAGCAGGTGGCGATGCCTTTTCAATGTACCAAACAATTACCAAGGGTTATGGCTCCATGCCTCCTCAAGTGGCTCTGAGTCCCCAAGAAAAATATGACGTAATTCACTACATACAAGATGAATTTGTTTCAGAAAACAAATCAATGTCTCTTTTGAAAGCAACTCCCGAATACCTCGCCAAGTTACCTACTGGGAATTCAAGAGGGCCTGCCACAAAGATTTACCAACCATGGGCTGATATGGATTATGGCAATTTTTTTATCAACACCTATGAGTTGGTGGACGAAAAAACGGGTATTCCTCGCTATCATTCTCCAGGACCATCGCCTTATAAAGATGAAGATTACAGAAAAAATAATTTTGCCTACAAAGGAATTGCAGTTCGTTTAGATAAAGGCAGGGGTGGGGTTTCAAAAGGTAAGGCTTGGATGGTTTTTGACCACGACCTTATGCGTGTAGCAGGTGCTTATACAGGTACAGGATTCATAGATTGGAATGCTATTCTGTTGAATGATAAACACGAAACCTATCCACGAACTGTTGGTAAATTACATTTTGAAACACCCGTGAGCCCCGGTTGGGCCAATCCTACCACAGGAAAATTTGACGACCCTCGTTTTATAGCACGAGATGGAAGGGCTTTTGGCCCACTACCAAAGACATGGGCAAATTATAAAGGACTTTACCATCACGAAGACCAAATCGTTATTTCTTATTCAGTAGGGGAGTCGGCTATTTTAGAAAAATTTGGATTTGTAGAGCCCTCTGTTTTTACGAGAACGCTGAATATTTCCCCATCCAATTCGATTTTAAAAATGCGTGTGGCAAATGCTACTGCCAAGGTCAGTTTACGCGGAAAGGGAGCAACATTAGTAGAAGAAAGTGGACAAATTTACATGACTGTTGATGCAAAGGAGGATGTTAAAATTACCTTGGCGATAACGGAAAAGAGCTCTAGTTTTTCAGTGAATGAATTGCCTGAGCCTGAAAATTTGGTAAATTACACCAAGGGCACTGGTAGGGCTCATTATCCTGAACTATTAAAAACCGTAATATCCGAAGGCACAGCAGAGGGTCCTTTTGCCATAGATCAACTTACACCCCCTTTCGAAAATCCTTGGGCTTGTAGAATGAAACTCAGCGGCATTGATTTTTTCAAGGACGCAAATCAGGCGGCGGTTTGTGCTACCGATGGTGACATTTGGTTGATTAAAGGGCTTTTGAATCCAGATGGTGAATTGACTTGGCAGCGAATAGGCTCAGGTCTATTTCAGCCCTTGGGAATTAAAATTGTGGATGAAAAGATATACGTCACCTGCCGTGATCAGCTGGTATTGCTCCGAGATATGAACGGGGATAATGAAACAGATTTCTACGAAAGCTTTAATCATGACCATCAAGTTTCAGACCATTTTCATGAATTTGCAATGGGCCTCCAAACCGACAAAGAGGGTAATTTTTATTATGCAAAAAGCGGCCGACATGCCCGTGAAGCATTAATACCACAGCATGGCACCCTACTAAAAGTAAGTGCCGACGGCTCAAAAACCGACATCATCGCCACCGGTTTTAGGGCAGCAAACGGGGTTTGTATCAACCCTGACGGAAGTTTTATAGTAACCGACCAACAGGGGTATTGGAATCCAATGAACAGAATAAACTGGGTAAAAGGAGAAGGTAATTTTTATGGAAATATGTGGGGTTACAATCCACCCAAAGACTCTTCAAGGGCCGCTATGGAACAGCCTTTGGTGTGGGTGGATATGAAGTATGACCGTTCGCCTTCGGAAATGGTTTGGGTAGATAGTAAAAAATGGGGAGCATTAAATGGCGGACTTTTGAGCTTGTCTTATGGATATGGAAAAATTCAATATGTGTTAAACGAAACCGTAAATGGTCAAGAGCAGGGGGCAGTGATAGACTTGCCTGGCGTAAAGTTTCTGACGGGTGTAATGCGGGGTAGATTTAATCCAGCAGATGGACAATTATATGCATGCGGTATGTCGGCATGGGGAACCAACCAAATGATGCGTGGAGGTGGATTGTATAGATTACGCTATACTGGAAAAACGATACCGATACCTATTAAAATGAAGGTACTTGAAAAAGGAATACAGCTGAATTTTGATTCTCTAATAGATCCAATCTCAGGAAATAATAGTTCAAAT
>DAIQBE010000573.1:0-2681 GCA_036781325.1 Leadbetterella sp.
ACTGGAAATTGGAGCCCCGTGGAAGATATGAATAATGATTTTTAATAGCATACCTGCTGCTATTCCTACTAATAAATCTTCGAATAATGTAAAGAAAATAGTAATTAAGAAAATGGCTAATTGATCCTTGCCAATTTTAAAAGTCTGAAAAAACTCTTTGGGATGGGCTAATTTAATGCCTACAGTTATCAGCATTGCCGCTAAGGCCGTATTTGGAATTAACTCTATGTATTTAGAAGCCAATATAACAAAAGTCAATATAAAAAAGCCATGAAAAAAATTAGCCCAACGGGTTTTCGCACCATTGCTTACATTTGAAGAGCTACGTGCCACCTCTGAAATCATTGGTAAGCCCCCTAAAATAGCCGATATTGTATTGCCAATGCCTATAGCTATTAAATCCTTATTAGCATTAGATTTTCTTTGGTAAGGATCCATCATATCTATTGCTTTCACAGTGAGCAAAGATTCTAAGGTGCCAACCAAAGCGAACATAATAACATATTTAATAAAAATCCCAGTTTGAGCAAAGCCAGAGAAGCTTACGTTTACTTTGATATTATCTAATAAGTTACCAATATGAACCAAGGCATAAGCGGGCTCAGTATGCTGAAAATCAAGCATTAGCTCTGCAGGAATTGCAAATATTAACACCATTAATGGAGCGGGTATTTTTCTTATTGGATTATTTACAAAAGGCCAAATAAGCATAATTGTTAAACTTACCATGCCCACTAAGGTAGCCTTTGGGTCCATGTGTAAGATGAAGTTAGGAATTGAGGCCAACAACTCTATAGGGCCTTTTCCTTTCGCCATAGTAGGTACAACATTTAGCAATACGGGTATTTGTTTGGCAATAATAATTAGACCTATAGCTGCCAACATACCATGTATGGCTGAAAGTGGGAAAAAGTCAGCCAATTTGCCAAGCTTAAAAACACCAAAAAATATTTGCAAAATACTAGCTACAAAAACAGCTCCGAGAGCCAAGTGCCATCCCGTTTCTCCTCCTCCAAAATCTGCAACAGCACTAGCAACAATCACTATAAGACCGGCAGCAGGACCTTTTATAGTTAACCTAGAACCTGATAGGATACTTACAACAATACCTCCTATAATAGCAGTTATAAGACCCATTATAGGTGGAAACTCAGAAGCCTTTGCAATCCCTAAGCTTAAAGGCAAGGCGAGCAAGAATACGATAAAGCCAGAAATGGCATCACTTGAAAAATTTTCTTTTAAGCCAGCAAAGCCATCAAGAGGTAGTTTTAATTTTTTATTTACTGCATCCATTATAGTATAATATTTAAATAATTTAAAATAATTTAAAAAAATAGGTTTTGTTTTTATGAAGACCTGTGGGCTATTTCATGATATGTTTTTTTATGAGGGCCCAAAAATACTCTGGCATAAATGCGTATGGTGGAGTATTCAAGGAAAATAAACGTGAGAGAGCTAAAAAATAAAAGGATTTTATGATTGTTTTCTATATCAGAAAAAAGCAAATCAAATCCTAAGAATGTAGGAGAAATAGGAAATCCGATAATCGTAAGGGAACACACTAAAAAGAAAAGGGCTAATCTAGGGTGTTCATAAATATGTCCATGAAACTCATTGAGATCTATTCCATTTTCTTTTTCAATAACACGCTGCAGTGACAGATACCCACCAATAAAAGCTACAACGTTTCCACTTAAATAAATTAAGACTTGGTTTAATTCAAAACTATGCTGTTGCATAATAGAAAGCATAAAAAACAATTGACTTAAACCAATAAATGACCAAGCTCTAATAGCTGACCGCCTTTCGGTCCAAGCAACTAAAATGGTGATTAGAGCAAGAGCTGAAGTAAAACTTGAGGTAAATAATGCCTCCATTATTTTAGGAACAGGTGCAATAAAGTAATGAACGATATTAATAAAAAGTATTATTACAAATGCCCCTATTATCAAGGGGTTTCTAGTAAAATGCAGTGATTTTCCGAGTTTTTTGAAGGGTTGCCATAAGTAATTGAACCAAATGCTGTCTAGATTAAATTCTTTTACCGATAACAAATAAAGCGTGTTTCGAAATTTAGCTGGTAAAAATGCCAGTGGCCCTTTTTTCTGCGGATCATAATGGAAAATTTGCTGATGTATTAGGTAACTCATAGCTGACGGTGAGTTTAACAATTGGTATGTTCTAAGAAAAGCATTTGCCGAAAAATGAACTAAAGCTAAAATGTGCCATCCGAGAGCTATTTCTATAAAAATAATACCAATATTAGCTATAGACGAATAGGCAATTTGGGTTTTTGCAGTGGGCTGAACCATACCAATGAGCGTTCCAAATAAAGCACTAGCTAAACCCATACCCAAAATAAAGTATTTTGGAAGTGCCAATTCATGCCAAAGTGGATAGGTTCTTATTAAGAGAAATGCACCCAAATGTACTGAAATAGCACAATAGAAAATTGCACTAGACACAGTAGGACCTTCAAAAGCCCTAGGTAACCAAGTGGAGAAAGGAATCTGAGCAGATTTTACTCCAGCTGCAATTATAAATAGGGTGGCAATCATAGTTCCTTGTAAAGGATGAAAATGAGTGAAGTCATCAAAAACTAGGCTTTTGCTATCAAATGCACTGAAAATTACATTTTCTTGAAATAAATGATGAGAAAACCAAACAGCCCCAATAAGAGC
>DAIQBE010000574.1:0-2671 GCA_036781325.1 Leadbetterella sp.
CGTTCTAATCAGTTTTCCTTCAGAATAAATCTCCGCTTTTCCTGTCGATTTTTTTGTTTTCAAGATTTTGCCCATCGCCAACATAGAAAACGAAAGCTCTTGGGTATTCAAATAAAGCGATTTGTTGCTCAGGACTCCGTTTAATGACTGCGTTAAACTTGCAATTTGCGGGTTTAACGGGTCAGTTTCTACCAAAGTGTTCAGCACCAAAGCAATATTTCTTATTGGCGAAGAGAAACTATCGTCCAGCATGCGATCATAAATTTCTTTGACAAAAGTTTTAGGTAAAAGTTTTGAATAGGAAGCATCGTCTCCAATTTGTTTGAAGGCACAAGCCACCAAAAACTGTTGGTCAGACGACAATTTGCTGAAATCAGCTTTGAGTTGATTCATAGCCGCAATATTGGGTTCATCGGTTAGCGACAAAACATAGAGAGAATACGCGATTTCGGTTTTCAATCGCTCTTTTTTCTTGTAAACGCCATTTGTGGAGGTCCATATCGTTTCTTTGGTTTGTTCCTCGTTGGTTCGTTGGGTGAGGTAATTTACCATTTGCATTAGAACAGGTTTAGAGATCTCAAAACCTGATTTTTGAGCTTCCAAAAGGAAATGCAACGCATAGGCGGTTCCCCACCAATATTCTTCGGGCGAACCAGGCCAGTAGCTTAAGGCACCATTATATAACTGCATAGCTTCTATTTTCTGAATGGCCGCATTGACATTGTAATGGGGATTTAGTTCTGATTTGCCTGACTCTGAAATTTCGAGTTTGCCGTTTATTTGTTGAATTAAATTATCAAGATATAATTGTGGAAATGCCTTCGAAATAATCTGCTCCACGCAACCATGGGGATAAGCCAATAGCGTTTCTAAGCGATTTCCAAACTGCATCATTGGGGTATTGCCAATGTATATTTTAGAAGAAAAAGTGCCCGGAATGTAGCCATCAGGTGAGGAAAAAGCTAATTCAGTATTTTTTGCCAAAATGCCAGAAGTGCCTGATTTTTGTAAGGAACCTGCTGGTCTTACAGTTATTTCCGTGGTTTTGGAGAATGTTTCTTTATCTGATTTTGCGATGACTTTCAGTTTTCCTATGCCCATTTTGTCTTTTCCAGACACTTCTAAGTCCAAGTGTTTTTCTTTTCCCGGTTCAATAGTAATACTGTTTTCTTTGAAATTTCCTACTGAAATTTGACCTTCGGTTTGTGTAGAAAGTTTCACACTTTGAGCGGTCTCTGTAGTATTGAAAAATGTTACTGGCACTTTAACTTTATCTGATGGACTCAAAAACAATGGCATACCCACGCTGATACTCACAGGGTCAGAGACTGTCATTTTTTGTTCTGCAGAGCCAAATTTTTCATTATTATATGCAACAACCATAATTCTTAGACTACCCAAGAACTCGGGAATATCGAATTCAAAACTGGCTTTTCCTGAGGCGTCAGTTTTTATTTGGCCGCTCCATTTGGCTACCAATTCTGCTCGGCCATTAGACAGAGGATTCACTCGCTTACCCATGCTGCCGTCACCGCCAGTACTACTTTTGCCATTTAATTGTATTTCTGGCAACAGCAATGGATATAAGTCAAATGAACGTACGCCCAAAGCTCTTTTTTCGTAAAAATATTCGTTGATTTTGGGTGTTTCGGTGTTTTTTAACTGCAAAATACCTTCGTCTACTACAGCAATAGTGAGTTCGGTATTAGGTGAGGTTTTAACCGAAACTGTTTGTTTTGTTTTTGATCTGGATTTTTCAACGGCAGTTATTTCTATCGGGATTCTTCGTTTTGGGTCGTCCACTTTGATGGTTTTCATGCCATGTGCCGACATTAGTGGTAATTCTGGTTGATTCATAGCCCTAATTAAAGTGGCTGTGATGTAGACATTGGGTAAGTGTAAAGCCCCTAAATCTATGGTAATTTCAGCCGATTTATTTTCAGTTTGCACAAATTTGTGCTCTAAGATTCCAGCATTTTCTATCGTTATCAGTAGTTTTCCATCAAAGGGAGTTTTGAAAATTGCCTTGGCTTTTTCGCCCAAAAGATAGTTTTCTTGATTGGTTTCTATTTGCACTTCTCCGTCAGTATCTACTTCAAATGACGCCTTAGAGCCATATCCATAGGCGTAAAAATTTGAACTTACGTAGCTATCCGCTTCGGTAGATTTTATCCTTATTTCGTATTCACCTGATATTTTTGGAATAAAATTCTGAATCAAGTTTTTTCCTGCAAATTTCAATTCTTGACTTTTGATGAGTTTTTCTTTTTTCTTTGAAACATAGCGGAGACCTTCTTCCGTTTTTTCTAAAACAGTTTGATATTCTAATAAATAAATGTCCATGTTGCCATTTGCAGATACTTTATTTCCATTAGAATTGACCGATGCTAATTCTATAGGTAGAGGGGCGTTTGTTCCAACAAAATAAGCTGCTCCTTTTTTGAACGGATCAACTTCAACACAATTCCACATCATGGCTTTAGGACAATCTTTTGGCGTTACATTCTCCCAGTTTTTCCCTCCGTCTTTACTTACATGTATCAGGCCATCATCGCTGCCTGTCCAGAGTAAATCCTTTTCGAGCCAGCTTTCAGTTGCAGTAAATATGGTGCAGTAATATTCCACACTGGTATTGTCCTGGGTGATTGGGCCACCCGAGGTCTGTTGTTTG
>DAIQBE010000575.1:0-2668 GCA_036781325.1 Leadbetterella sp.
TGCTGGCAGACAGTTTTGTGCTTCGAAATCGCCAACTTCTTGTAGCTGCAAACCGTTAGTGGCAAGCATAACGTAGACATTCCTAAAATTGCTTTCATTTATTGACATCGATATAATTTCAATTTTATTTTACATAAATCTTTTAAATCAATGGAACAAGGAATTTCCTCACAAGCAACCTTAGCCTTACCTGTATTAGAATCCAATCGTATTACTATTTTAGACAGTTTGAGGGGTTTCGCCATTTTGGGTATTTTATTGATGAATATTCCAAGTTTTGGTTTGCCAGGATCCGTTAGTTACGACCCTTCTGTACTGAATGAATGGGGAACCATCAATTTTAATGTTTGGTATTGGATTAATTGGATGCCAAATGGCACTCAAAGGGCTTTATTCTCCATGTTGTTTGGGGCTGGCATTTTACTTTTTGTTGAGGGCAAAGAAAATAAATTGCAGGGCACTTTACCAGCTGATTATTTCTTTCGTCGCCAGTTGTGGCTCATTATATTTTCATTAATTGATGTTTTTCTTCTTTTGTGGGATGGAGATATTTTATTAGAATATGCCTGTTTTGGAATGCTCATGTATTCTTTCAGAAAACTAACTCCAAAAGCATTGCTGTTGAGTGCGTTTCTTTGTTTTGTTTTCATGTTGGCAAGGGAAAACAGAAATTTATATCAAAACAAAAAAATGATTGCACATGGAGAAGCAATAGCTGCCATAGATACAACGGTTACAAAATTGACACTTTTGCAAAAAGAACAGTTGGAGGCAATGCAAGCTTATAAAGAGAAAAGCACAATGGCATCGAAAGTAAAAAAAATGGAATTGGCAAAGGAAAAAACGCTTGGAAGCTATGAGAATTTGTATGAAGAGAGAACTACAAGCTATACTGATGTAGAATTCAACTACCTGTTTTTTACTTGTTGGGATGTGTTGATTTTTATGTTTTTAGGCATGGCATTTTTTAAAATGGGCATACTCACGGGTGAGGCATCCGTAAGAATATATGTTATTTTGTGTTTGGTTGGTCTTGGTGCTGGGCTTTTCTTTTCCTACTTAAAATTACAACACAGTATTGATTTTAAATTTAACGCTTACGAACTCGCTAAGAACAGTGTATTTGCATTTAATGAGTTGTCTCGTACACTTCGTTCTATTGGCTTTTTAGGTTTAATCATGTTGCTCTATAAATCGGGACTATTCAAATGGTTATTTGAATTGCTACGTCCTGTAGGGCAAATGGCATTTACTAATTATCTGATGCAATCATTGATGTGTGGTTTGTTTTTTTATGGTATCGGCTTTGGGTACTTTGGTAAACTGGAACGACATGAAGTCTATTATGTAGTGCTATTCATATGGGTAATACAAATTATTTACAGCAATATCTGGCTCCGCTATTTTCGTTTTGGACCTTTTGAATGGCTCTGGCGAAGTTTGACTTATTGGAAAATACAACCGTTTAGAAAATAGGAATGCCGGCCACCAATAAGTGGTTTTGTGCAAGTTGGGCAGAGGGAAAAAACCTCGACATTTGTTTTTCAATTTAGTTTTAGTTCAGACTTGACATTATAAATTTGGCGTATGAATAAAACATCGGCAATATTGCAATTATTAGGCTTCAGTTATGGGTAGACGGAATTCAATTTCCCAACCTGTGAAAAGCCTTTTTCGTTGGCAGCAAAACCACTTGTTCAGAGACAAACTAACAATTAACAAGATAGCTAACCTAGGACAATGAAGAAAGTGAAGATTATCCTTTTAGTATTTGGCGGACTTTTTATTACTTACTTCGGAATAAAGACATTTAGAAGTATTTCGGTCGTGGACAAGTTAACGCAATTAAGAACAGACCATTTTGTTATTTCGTACCTTGGAATTTACAAAGAGGAAGCACAAGACGTTGCTGACAACTTGGAAGAAAATTACGACAGGATTAGAATCAATTTAAATGACCCAGACCATGATACAATTCGGGTATTTGTTCATCCGACACAGACTGACTTCAATAAAGGAACAGGACTTTTGAATAGTTACGCAAATGGAACAAGCAGAGGCCCCAAAGAATTTCATATCCTCTGGACAAATTGGTTTAACAGCATTTTTCCAAACGACCCTGTAAAGACCGCGATTCATGAATTTACTCATTGCGTTCAGTTGAATATTCTCATAAAAAAAGAGCAAGGGGAATTAGCAAACGGGGACAAAGAGCAATTTGACAAATTATTTGAGGAGAAGTTTATCAAGGAATATCCTCAATGGTTTTGGGAAGCCATCTGTGACTACGAAGCGGGAATTGTAAACAGTATGAGTGTGCAGTACGGAATGAGAAAGAAACTTACCCTGAAAGACTTGAACAATAGCAATCAAATTTATAATGTTGGTTACACCATAATCGAATACATAGTTGAGAAATGGGGCAAAGACAAATTACCTATTTTAATTACATCCTACGTTGACATTAATACTGTTCTAGGCGTAAGTGAGTCTGACTTTGAAAAAGGTTGGACGGACTTTGTTTACGAAAAATATTAATCTTGACGAAGATGAGTGTAGACGGGGTGCCGCTGCCAACAAAATGTTTCTGCAATGGTGCCGTGACGAGTTGGTTTTAAGTTTTATCTTCGTTCAACGTTTTCGTTTCGTGGGACAGGACGCGGCTTCG
>DAIQBE010000576.1:0-2650 GCA_036781325.1 Leadbetterella sp.
ATGCCACCTCGGAAGTTTTGTCTGTAGAATTGTTACTAACTACTATAATTTCAGAGACAATTGGTGGAATTTCTGCTATAACTTTTGCAATTGAATCTTGTTCGTTATATGCCGGGATGATTACTCTTATCTTTGAAGTCATAGTTTCTGTTTCTAATACAAATTTACCCTTGAAAAAGGGTATTTTCAAACTTTTACCGAATTGAATAAAATTTCAATTATTAATATTTTTTAAAAATGTAGATTTTTTGAAAACTAGGCCGTAATTTAGCCAAAAATACACCTTGAATGGAAAGAAGAAATGTAATAAAGTCCTTAGGAATAGGTCTTTTAGGGCTAGGTCAATTGCCGTCTTGGGCCAATAACTGGAATTCAGATAGTTTTGTGCATTTAGAATTCGAGAATTCCGAAATGTTTGTTAAAATTGTGGAATGTATACTACCTGAAACAACAACCCCTGGAGCCAAATCAGTTGGGGCTCATCTGTATGTTGAAAAGGTAATTAAAGATTGTTATTCAGAACAAATTCAAAGTGAGGTAAAACAAACATTGGAGAGTTTAAACAAGAATGCGATTGCCTCCTATCAAAAATCTTTTGAAAAACTGGATAATCTTCAAGCTTTGGAAATTTTGAAAATCAATACATCGAATAAAAAAACGGTGGAATTTCTAAAAAACCTGACCATCCGATCATACACAAGCTCAGAATATTATTTAACCAATCATAAAAACTATCAAATGGCCCCGGCATATTTCCATGGCTGTGTTGAAATTTAATCAAAATTATGGCAAATTTTAATATAGATTCTAAAAAGAAAAGGACTTTCGACGCCATAGTGATTGGCTCAGGCATTAGTGGCGGCTGGGCGGCCAAAGAACTCAGTGAAAAGGGTTTGAAAACCTTAGTTTTAGAGAGAGGTAAAGAAGTGAATCACGGTGATTACCCAACCACTATGATGCAGCCTTGGGAATTTGAACATCTCGGACAGATTACAAAAGAAATGAAAGATGCCAATCCGATTGCCACAAAATGCTATGCTTTTGGTGAAGATTCAAGTCATTTTTTTGTAAAAGACGCCGAACATCCTTACATACAGGAAAAGCCTTTTGATTGGATAAGAGGCTATCAATCAGGTGGTAAGTCCTTACTTTGGGCGAGAGGAACCCAGCGTTGGAGCAAATATGATTTTGAAGGACCGGCACGCGATGGTTTTGACGTAGAATGGCCTATTGGGTATGAAGATTTGGCTCCGTGGTATAGCCATGTCGAGATTTTTGCTGGTATTTCGGGCAATAAAGACGGTTTGGAATCCCTGCCCGACGGAGAATTCCTCAAACCTCATGAACAAACTTGCGTAGAAAAGCACTTTACTGACCAAATGCGGAAGCATTACAACGGAGCTAGACCCGTGATTATCGGTAGATGTGCACATTTGACTGACCCACAACCTATTCATTATCAACAAGGAAGAGCCAAATGCCAGCAAAGAAATTTGTGCCAAAGAGGTTGTCCATATGGTGGATATTTCAGCAGCAATGCGTCTACACTTCCTTGGGCCAAGATGACTGGAAACATGACCATGAGAAATAATTCGGTGGTACATTCTATCATTTTTGATGAGAAAAAACAGAAGGCTATAGGTGTAAAAGTAATAGATGCTATCACCAAACAAGAAATTGAATATTTCGCCAGAATTATTTTTGTAAATGGTTCGACAGTAAATACCAATATCATACTACTTAATTCAAAATCGAATAGATTTCCGAATGGCTTAGGTAACGATAATGGTCTAATGGGCAAATACATACATTTCCATAACTTCGAAACAACGATTTCGGGAGAGTACGAAGGCTTTTTGGACAAAAAAACAGATGGCATTCGTCCAAACGGAAGTTATATTCCACGTTTTAGAAATGTAAAAAAACAAGAAACAGACTTTCTAAGAGGCTATGCATCAGGTTTTAGTGCGAGCAGGATGGAAGTGACAAATAAAGATGGTTGGGGTGAGGAACTGAAGAATAATCTATTTCAGAAAAAATATGGTAATTGGCGAGTGGGCTCTCATTTTATGGGCGAAACCATTCCGAAAATAAGCAATTATGTGAAATTAGATGAAACACTTAAAGACCAATGGGGCGTTCCACAAGTAAGAATTCATGTAGAAATGGATGGCAATGATGCTAAAATGGCCAAGGATTTTAGAGAACAATTGACTGAAATGTACACTTTGGCTGGTTTTACAAATATCAAAACAAATTCCAGAGGTGGGTGGAATCCTGGATTGGATATCCACGAAATGGGTGGTGTGATAATGGGTAAAGACCAAAAAACTTCGCAGTTGAATGAATGGAACCAATTGCACCATTGCAAAAACGTATTTGTAACGGATGGAGCTTGCATGACCAGCAACTCCACCCAAAATCCTTCGCTAACTTATATGGCACTGACCGCGAGGGCCGCTAATCATGCGGTAGATGAGTTTCGGAAGGGTAATTTGTGAAACCAATCTTAAAAGCTTAGAAAATAGATTCTGTTTAAAAATGAATAGAATCTATTTTTTTATTGTAAAATTTACTTCTATTTGTCATATAAAGTTTATAAGTACATTAAATGAAGTTTGAAATAGTTGAATTATCGGAACTTTCGGGT
>DAIQBE010000577.1:0-2640 GCA_036781325.1 Leadbetterella sp.
TTTTAATTACATGCTTTAATTTCCGCTTTAAATGTACTCCACTTTTCGACTACAAAGCCTGGTTTTAACAATTAACTATTTAGTAAAACCCATATAGTGTCTACTAAATAAAAATCAATCTCAATTGAATCCCAGAAACTCTCTCGGCGAATACCCTACCTTTTCTTTTGAAACAAATGCGTGTTTATAAATATTTGATATCAATTCGTTTACAATCAATCCAAGTGGTATTGCGGTATCAATATTCATCATAAATTTGTCGGAATGTATTTTTATAGCTACGTCTTTATCACTTTTGTAAGTATTGCTTATATTTTCTATTAACATACTCAAGTAAGGTTGAATATCTACATCATCAATGTTTTCTGTTTGATAAATATTTTGGTGTATCAGTATCATGGAATAAATCCTATCTTGGCTTTCCATTATCAAATCTCTAAAAGCCTGACTTTCTGCTTTTTGGCCTTGCTTTTCAAGCAAGCCACTGATAATCTGTAGGTTGTTTTTTACTCTGTGATGTATCTCTCTCAACAAGGTCTCTTTTTCTAAGAGTGTTTTTTGTAAATTATCTTTTTGTAAAGCAATGGTTTTGTTTTTATCAGAAATACGTCGGTAGCTCAAATAAGCAGTAACTAATCCCAAAAGTAAAAGAACTATCACAACATAAGTGAGCATGGTTTGTTGCTTATGTTCATTTTCTACTATCGCAAGATTGGCTTGATATTGTTCTGCTTTAACTCTCATTTCAATACGCCATAGATTTCTTTTGTCGTTTTGTTCACCTTTCAGAGTCTCTAATTTTCTCGCATTTTTCAAATAGACATACGATTTCTGGTAAGTACCCTTTTTTTCATAAAATTCAGATAGGTTATTATAGAATTTTATTAGCCTAAAATCTTCATTCTCTTGCTTTATTTTTAACTTTTTAACAATTTCTTCTGATCTAACAACCAAACTTCCAGCATCTTGCAGTTTATCTAATTTCAGTTTGATTTGAAGCAAAATTTGTATGGCTTCAAATTCAGCCCACATTTCTGACTCCTCATCATAGTTCTTGTTTATTTTTACTATTTCGTAACCCTTTATTGCCAATTTTTCCGCCTCCTGAAACTTACCTTGTTTTAATTTATAGCCAGCTGTGCTTAAAGTAGAAAATCCTTGCCAGAAAACACTTCGCCACTCTGCTGGGTCCAATTTGGGGTTAAAACTTCTATTCAGCTCATAGTTTTTTTGAGCATACGTTATAGCCTTGTCATAATCTTTCTGTGTGGCATAAATACTTTCAATCAAATTAAGATTTAAAGTTTGATAAATGGATTTAATCGAATTTACTTTATATTTTTCGCCTTCTTTCAAAGCCAAAAGTGCTTTTTCATAATCACCAATTTCATAAAATAAGCGTCCAAATTCATACATAAGAATTTCTAAGTCAAAATCAAAAAAATGTTGAAAGCCAATCTTTCTCATAGACTCCAAAATTTCTAAAAACTTAGTATAATGTTGTTGAATATCAATTTTATTATTAGCCCGTAGTGCAAGGGTAGTTGTATATTGGGCTATTTGGTATTCTGCTTTCAAATCATGTTTTTTTGCAAAATCCGTCATAAATTTTAGATTTTTTTCACCCTCTTGAAAAGAATTGGGGTACAACATTATATTTCTACTTTTGACATAATACCAAAAGAATAAAACTTTTTTATTCCCTCTTTTAGATAAAATAGGCAAGTAAGAATCCAAAACCTCCTTTGTAGATTCGAAGTTCTTCAACACGAAAATTTGACCTTCGGGAGTTTTAATTTTTGAAAACTCAGAGGCATCTAACTGATCTATACCGAATGATAAGTTTGGGGAAATTAGAAAAAGGATACCAAAAATTATCCATTTTTTGTACAAATCGGTATAACGTTTACCATAAACGGGTAGGTTTTCATTTTTTGTTTTTTTTCGAAATATGTGGTCTTGTTTTCTCAATTTTTTTCTAATTAGAAATAGTTAAACCTCGAATTATTTTGCTATTTTAAAAATCGAAGTCGTAGGTAGCATTTTTTGCAAATCTATTTTATTTTTTTGATGAAAGATAACTTTTAGATAATTATGGGATGAAAGTGCTTATATGCTAGACAAATAATTGCCAATCCAAAAGTCCATGTCATTTAATTCAAACCAAATTTTTTATCCAAAAATTGGATTGCTGGTCCTAAAACCTCACTAAACAACAATTGAAAGGCGGTCAAGGGCATACATTTTTGTAAGACGTATTTAAGTCCCATTTATAAAGACTGTTATTTTTTTAATACCCATTTGAAGTAAATTTTTCAATATTTTTTAACTGAAGAACCAATAATCATTGCTGTTATGCTTGCCAAAAGCCCTAAAATCATCGAGGGCGTTTCTTTTGGGTAAAATTCAAAAAATATCCAAACTCCTGTGCCTAAAATCATTGACAAAATTGCCCCTAAAGAGTTGCTTTTTTTCCAATACAAACCGGCAGTCAAAGGAACAAATAAAGCAACTAAACTCAAAGCAGATGCTTCTCCAACTAATTCATAAATATTTGAATTATTGAAAGATAATAAAACCGCAATAAAAGTGACAGCAACGGTAGAATATCGCATTATTTTTAGTAGAGTGGCATCAGAT
>DAIQBE010000578.1:0-2640 GCA_036781325.1 Leadbetterella sp.
AAAAGTTAGAGAATCCAGGCAAAATTTACTACTTTAATTCTATTCTGATTATTAATGAAATAAAGAAAGGCTTGCATTTCATTGATAATTCAAATCCTTCTAATCCCAAACCCATATCATTTCTCAAAATTCCTGGTGTAATAGATATGGCGGTAAAAGGCAATATTCTTTATGCCGACAGCTATACTGATTTAGTAGCCTTTGACATGAATGATACGAAAAATATCAAAGAAGTAGGGCGTATAAAAAATATGTTTAGCTCAGGCTTAGTAGATGGTATTTACTGGTATTTTGATCCATTTTCTAAGATTATTACGGATTATGAATATAAAACTGTAACACAAGTTATTAAATCAAACTGTGGGCAGCCCAACACCATTTGGCCATTAAGAGAAGGTGTAAAAGATGGAGGGGCTTTTCAATCAGGGGCTAATACAGGCACCACGAAAAGTACCTCTTCTTCACCCTCAGGAACTGGAGGGTCAATGGCTAGATTCACCATTTATGACGATTATTTATATGCAGCTACCCAATCAGATTTAATTGTTTTTAATATTAAGAATGGCACAAAACCCGATTCAATAAATAAAATAAATTTGGGATGGGGAATTGAAACCATATTCCCATACAAAGACAAGCTATTTATTGGATCTAATACTGGCATGTATATTTATGATAACAAAGTGCCTTCTAAACCCGTTAGACTTTCTATTTTTCAGCATGTTAGAGCCTGCGATCCCGTTGTGGTAGAAAATGATAAAGCGTATGTAACGCTTAGAAGCGGCTGGTGCGGAGCTGCCCCAAACAGATTAGATGTTGTTGATGTTAAAAATTTAAGTATTCCATTTTTGATTAAATCTTATCCCATGGAAAGCCCGCATGGGTTATCCATTCTAAATGATAAACTTACTATTTGTGAGGGCGAATTTGGTTTAAAAAGCTTTGATGCCAAAAATTCTTTAGATATTAAATTGGAGCAGCATTTAAAGGGCTTTAACGCATTTGATGTAATACAGTTAGACGAAAAGTTATTATTAATGATTGGAAAAGATGGCTTATATCAATATGATAATTCAGACCCTAAAAATTTGAAATTACTAAGTAAAATTGAAGTTAAGAGATGAAAAAAATAATTCTTTTTATCCTCTATTTGATACAATACGGAGCTATTGTTCATGCCCAAGAATCAAAAAAGCTTTTTGAAAAATATCCATTTGTTAACCAGACAGAATTTAGTGTTCTTTTCGGAAGAACTCGTGACACTTACTATTATCCTTCTATTTATTCCAACTTTACTATTCCCAATTCTGATTATTATACCTTAAGAAATACTATAAATTTAAGTTTACAAACTTTTAATGGAGTGCTTATAAAACCCAACACCACGGTGGGTATTTCTACTGGGCTTGATGCTTATAATGCTACATTGGTTATGCCTATTGCTGCTGGAATAAGACAAGTGGTGGCGCAGAAAAGTAAAAATGGAGCTAAATTACAAATAGGTTTGGATGCAGGTTGGGGATTGGATTGGCTCAATCCTAAAAATAATTTTGAGAAATTATATGGTGGAATACTGATTAATCCAGGTTTTGGAATGAAATTTCCTACAAAAAATGGTTCCTCTTGGTTAGTAAATGTCGGCTATAAATATCAATATTTAAAAATTGACCAAACTGAGATAAATGAATATCTTTTATCTAGTAGGGAAACTAGAAATTTAAAACGATTACAAGTGAGGGTTGGATTTGAATGGTGATAATTTAGTTTGATTTATTTTCCGTATTTAGCAATATGTTCTTTTATTTTAATGATTCGGTTGGCTGGGCTAGGATGAGTGCTCATAAACTCATCACGTTCTGAACCGCCTCCTGATTCGGCAAGTATTTCCATTACTTCAATCATTGCATTAGGGTCATAGCCTGCCATAACCATATATTTTATGCCAAATTCGTCAGATTCCAATTCATCGTTTCTGCCAAATTTCATTAGTTTCGCTTGAGCCACATAATTTGCAATTTGAGAAGCACCCATGTCACCTGCCACTGCGGTGGCAGCTCCTGCTAGTCCTTGATAAAATTCAGTTTGTGCCATTTGTTCAGAAGAATGTCTAAACACCACGTGCCCAATTTCGTGGCCTATGACACCAGCCAATTGGTCAGAAGATTTCAATTTTCCTAACAATGCAGCTGTTATAAATATTTGACCTCCTGGTAATGCAAAAGCATTAATGGTTTTAGAATCAGCCAACACATGAAAATCAAAACTGAAAGGATTACCCATTCCTCTACTTTTTACATCTTGGTTAAAGATAGTTATGAGTTTATTGCCCAAGGTTTTTACTTGATCTTGCACTTGCTTGTCTGGATAAAGTCCTCCAAATTCCTCTGCCATCTGTGGGGCTGCTTGTAATCCCATTGCCACCTCCTGTTCTGGAGTTAAGTTCACTTGTTGTTTTTCTCCAGTTAAAGGGTTTTCTTGCGTTTTACCATAATAACTCAGTACGGCCATGAAAGCCATAATTAAGCCAATAACTAATCTTAGCTTTATTCCACTATTATTCATCTAATTGATATATTTTTTTAGGAAATAGTAAAAAATTTCAACATTAAAAGTAATTTAATTTTATCCTAAATAAAAGAT
>DAIQBE010000579.1:0-2637 GCA_036781325.1 Leadbetterella sp.
CATTCCTTTTGAGATGTCGACTCCTTCGACATTGGCTGCCCCTCGTAATTTTAATTGTCTGGTATAAAAACCATCCCCGCAAGCAAGATCAAGAATGTTAAGGTCAGATAAATCTCCCGATAACTTAAAAAAAGTATGGGCTTCTAAATATTTCCGCCAGGGTTGAAGTTTAGATAATTGGTATTCTATTGAAATACGGTCGTAGTCTGTATGCATAATTAAATTATTTATTTTGTAAGAGGAGTTTATACTTTTCACTAACTAACAGGTGCTGCCGATATGGGTGATTAGTATTCCGTCTGCTGACAATCGCTGCTGATAGAAAATATTTTAATGAAGATAAAACTAATATATCAGTGTTTATTTTTCAGCCCGAATTAAAGATTGGCTTTTTACAGTTGCTGATTTTACTTCCGTCTTTACCCACTATTGAAATACCCATATTAAGCGATGTATTAGTTAGATTTTCCTAAATACTTAAATAGCTCATTAAAAAAAATCTTTGGTTGTTCTACTGATGGCATGTGACCGCATTTATTAATGCCTATTACAGTTGCCTTTGGATAAGCCTTACTATAAGAACTTAAAGTTGTTACTGCAATAGGGTCTTGCCAACCAAAAATTATGAGGCACTTATTCTTATATTTTTTATTTAGTTGCTGAGACAAATAACGTTCTTTTGAAAAGTAGCTCTTCCACATGAGCTTGTTCATTTGATTATTGAATTCTCCATGCTTGGCTTGTTCAAGTATTTTATCAAGCTTTGATCTGTCATAAGATAACAACGACCATTGGATCTTTCTTTTCTCATAGCTTGCTTTTTCAGGTTCTCTTTTAATGTTCACAGAGTCATTCCAATAATGATATAATGTAGTGTCACTTAATTGAAATCTTACATCAATGCTTTCGTTTATAATTTCAGTCAAATCAGGACTTAATTCTCCACCGCCTATCAATATCAAATTCTTAACTTTGTCAGGGTATTTAGCCGTATAAGCAGAAGCAAGAATTGCTCCCCAGGAATGTCCGGAAAGGATTAATTTATTAATTTTTAAATGTTTTCTGAGCATTTCAATGTCAGAAATGGCATTTTCTAAATTGATAGTAGTTGAATCAAACGGGGAAGTCCATGATTTACCGGTTCCTCTTTGATCAAATAAAATGGATTTGTACTTTTTTGATAATTCAATTGCTAAATCATCTTCTTGATGAGAGGCAATCCCTGGCCCTCCGCTTAGAATAATGATTGGCTCTCCGCTACCGTATGTGTAATAGTATAAAGTAGCGTTTTTGACTTTTATAGAGTCTGCTTTTTGAGCTTCTACCTGTAATGCTAAAAAAAGTGTTATAAAAATTAGATATTCTTTCATAAAAGTATCGCCTAAATGATAGGCCTTGCTACTGTGCTGGTATTCTTTGAATGTCCAGCCCGTAAAATCAAATATAAAACTTAACTTAAAGTTATGAACTAAAATTGAAAATTGTACATCTGGCCCGAACTGAAGTTTCTGGCGAACTACAGTTGACTGTTACTATGTCAGCCATATAGTATGGAAAATCCTGTTGGGTTCTTTGCTTATTTTTTGCTAAATAAACTATCAAAAATGCAAAATAGCCCGCTAATAACTTGTTTTTTGTTAATAAAATTTTCAGCTCAGTCTTTCGTCCAAGTTTCAGTTACTTTATCGCCAAAGAACCGTTTTAATGTAATAACATCACCTTTTTTATTTCTTTCGAACTTTGTACTTTCAGAAGCATCATGAAAAAATTCATCATTGCTTTTCCATACCAAAATATAATTTTTGGGTTCAGTAATAAGAAAGTATGTACTATCTCGAATGATAATTTTCGCTGCTCCATGAGAATAAACACCTCTATAATCCACCAAGTTATTTGTAGGTTTTGGGTCGGGGGTCAAAGGCAATGAACTAAACCATCTGTTAAAAGAGTATGGAGGTATTTTTATTTCAAAAAAACTAATCGGATAAGCAATTACATAAATAACCAACACCATTGGAAATACCCATCGTCCGTTTTTTTGCTTTCTTTCTAAGATGATAAGGAAAATCAATACACCCAAAACTATTCCGATTCCAATAAAAAAAGGAACTGGATAAGAAAGATTTAGAATTGGCGAAACGACGTAAAACATAAATCTCATAAATATAGGGTCTAGAAGGGCAATGGCTGTGCCAATCATTGCCCTTGCATGAATGTGTATGTTGTGACGGTTCACAATAGCTAATATGTAACAAATTAGCCAAACATTGATATTTGCGAATGTTATTCCTGAAGGTGTGGTAATCAGCCTTCTGTAATGATGTGTAATCAAAAGCATGGAAATAATAGTCAAAGGTCCAATGAAATAGGAAAGTTTCCCTAATAGTCGATGTGTTTTTAACTTATTTTTTCTAATTAAGATAGGTTGTGCTATAAGCAAACCTATCCAAATTGTCATCATAATTCCATGAAAATGAGCATAAAATGATGGAGCTATGACATTGCTAAAAATTATTGAAAAATAAGTTGACCAAAAGGCCAAAAGTACTATTGGTGTTAATATCAAAATAAAATAACCTGCTTTTGAATATTATTATTATCCTTTATAATTTTCATATTACATATATATTTATTATT
>DAIQBE010000580.1:0-2636 GCA_036781325.1 Leadbetterella sp.
AGATACGGAAGAATTGATTTTTGATTGCTGGGCAAATAAAAAATGATTGATAAATAAAAAAAGGAAAAGAGAAGCTTTTTTCATTGGCTTGATGTATAGTTTGATGCTTGAATATATTTTGAAAGCAAATTACGTAATTATTCTCTTAATCGACAATCAAATCCAAGGCAACATTTCTTAAAATTTCATGTGTGCCTTCGAAAATAGTTAAAGTTATATTTTTTGAAGATTTTTGATATAGAATAGCTCGATTGTCTATCATTTTTTGTGGTATTTTTGTTAAGAAACTTTGTGTTTCAAGAAGGATTTTTGACTCTTCATTAGATACAAAGTAATCGAGATTTGATTCTTTCGCATCTGTTAAAAGTTTATTGTAGAATTTGATAGAATGCGAAATAGGAACTGAGCCTGTGTATCCATCGTGAATCCCTGCGTAAATCTTAATTGAGCTTTCCTTGCGTTTTTTCAATGGCGTTTTCCAGAACAATGGCGACCTGTCTTTTGCTTTCTGTTCATCAAAAATTCCATTTGGACTTGAGCAAAGAATTATTTCTGGACCATATTTATTATTTCTTTCCACAGATTCTTTATACCAAGATGCCAAGTCTGAAATGGAAGACCAAGCCGAGAAAGCACGAATATCGTGTCGAGATTTCATATACATTGCCATTGTTGCATAGCCTCCGCCGCTATTTCCGACCACATAAATTTTTTTCTTATCCACATTCATGTTCTTTAAGGCCCAATCTATTGCTTCATCAATGTCTGCAATAACGAACTCACTACAACAGGCTTTAATATGATTGTTTACCCCCCTGAAATTTGGCAAAATATAATTCCAATTTTTTGCATGAGATTGTTCAGCAAGTATTTCTTTTTGAGAACTGGCTGTATTGCTCCATGAATGTAATTCAACAACTAGCGGCATAGGCTTGGAATCTGAAGATTTGTCAAAGTAAAAAAGTTGCACATTTTTATCTAGTGACGATTGAATACTATCTTTTTTTAGAAAGTCTGGGCGTTGAGCAAAAGCAATATTTGCTAGTAAGACAGCAAGCAGAAATAGATTTTTTTTCATTAAAAGAAGTTTTAAAAATTTAATTTTCAATTAGTTTAAGTTTTCTTAAAGCCTCGGAAATTTGCAAAATTCCCTTCTTTGGTGTTGTTTTCCTAATTACTTTCTTTAAAATCAGGGGGATTTGGGTGAAAGTATTTGCAAAAGCAAGGGTAGAAATCCTCTTAAAAGAAATTTCTTTTTTCATATTACTTATTTTTTAGAATTGGAGGTACTCTATGTTTTGTACCTTGTTCGTAGGCATAAGCTAATTTGATTAACGTTGGTTCGGCATACATTCTACCCAGAAATTGAATTCCAGCAGGTAAATTACCCGTAGTAAAACCCATCGGAACGGTAAATGCGGGTTGGCCGGTGTGAGGGGCAATGATTTGGCTATTGTCCCCATAATATTCTACTCGCATCAGCTGTTCATTATACGTATTTATTTTTGCAGGTTTATTATTCCATGTCGGATAAATAATTGCATCCAATTTCAACTCATCCATCTTGTCTTCAATAGCCTTCCGAAAAGCAATCCGTCGAGCAGAGGTGTAAACATCTGGGCAGTTGGGATTTTTAACACTAAGATTGGCTTTGACTCTGGCTTCGGCTGACTTCGATTTGCTTCCTATTCTTACAATGTCTTCCAGCGTTTTTATGGTGTCGTTTTTTACATATTTAGCCAAATAGGCCTCCAAATCACCCCTGAAATCAAAACATATCACGTCTTTTCGGAGGTTCGAGAAATCAGGGATAGTTAGGGAATCCACAATGAAAGAGCCCATAGCTTTCATATCTAAAATTGATTTTTCAAATAAGGCTATAACTTCAGGGTCTGCCATACCTGTGCTACCTGACAATCCGGACGAAGCATTGAGATTCTCACACAGTTCACGGAGAACGCCTATTCTCGCCCCTTTTAACCCGTTTTTTCTAAGAAATTGGGTATAGTTTTGAGGAATCTTTCCTTCTGAATATTTGGTAATTGGGTCATTGGGGTCATAACCTACCATGATTTCTAACACGCGTGTAGCATCTTCAACGCTTCTACACATAGGTCCCACCGCATCATTTCTGAAGTTGAGGGGCACTATATCAGCGCGACTGATGAGCCCTAAAGTGGTACGAAAGCCTACTAATGAGTTATGAGAAGAAGGGCCGCGGATAGAGTTGCCCGTATCGGTACCCAGACCAATAGTTGCAAAATTAGCAGCAACAGATGCTCCTGTACCTCCACTCGAACCTGCAGGAACATGTTCCAAGTTATAGGGATTGAGCGTAGCTCCATGAGTAGAACTAAATGAATGCCAGGGGGTAAAAGCCCATTCGGCCATGTTGGATTTAGCTATAATGATTGCCCCGGCCTTAACCAATTTGTCAATGACAAAGGCATCATTATCGGGGACAAAATCTTTTAAAGCTAAGGCTCCAGCAGTAGTGGAGAGTCCTTTGGTGTTGATATTGTCTTTCACAATGAGCGGAATACCGTGAAGTGGTCGCAAAACCTTGGTTTTTTTATATTCTTCATCGAGTGCTTTAGCTAGGGCTAAAGCATTTGGGTTTATGGATGAAATGGAGT
>DAIQBE010000581.1:0-2636 GCA_036781325.1 Leadbetterella sp.
ATCATACCAGGATGCTTTTGTTTTAGAAGTTGTACCGCTGTTCTCATTTTTATTGCAGCTGGACCATTTGGCACTGAACCAAAATTTGAATAGGTCAACATAGCAATTCGAGGTTTAATGTTAAACTTCTCCACTTCTTTTGCCGCTAATTCAGTAATTTCAATTAAATCTTCCACACTTGGCTCAAAATTGATGGTGGTGTCGGCAAGAAATAAAGGGCCAAAACGACTCATCAAAATATACATACCCGAGATTTTCTTTACCCCTTCTTGTGGCCCGATAATCTGAATAGCAGGACGAATAGTATCTGGATAGTTCCTGGTTAAGCCTCCTACCATAGTATCTGCTAAGTCGGTTTCAACCATCATAGAACCGTAATAACTTCTTCTGGTAATCATATTATAGGCTTCAGATTTTGTGAGGCCTTTACGTTTCCGCTTATCAAACATTATTGCTCCAAATTTTTCAAGCCTATCTTTTTCCTCTTGGTTTGCACAATCTCTAGGATCAATAACTTTCACATCTTCTGGAAGTTCAATATTGTTTTGAGAAAGTAAGTCAGCAATTCTTTTTTTATTACCCAATAAGATAGGAAAGGCGATTTTCTCTTCTAAAACTTGTTGAACTGCTTTTAATACTGAAAGGTTTTCTGCATCTGCAAAGACCACCCTTTTCGGGTTCTTTTTTGCTTTTGTAATAATTACTTTCGTTAGGGTATTATCCAGACCAAGTCTTTTTGATAATTGTGTCTCATAGATATCCCAATCTGGAATAGTGTATTTTGCCACTCCGGTTTCAATAGCTGCTTTTGCTACAGCTGGAGCAACCGATGTTAATAGTCTAGGGTCTACAGGCTTAGGTATAATGTAATTGCGCCCAAATGATAAGTTATTTTCTCCATAGGCCATATTTACCATGTCTGGTACTGGTTTTTTGGCTAGGTCAGCCAAAGCTCTTACGGCTGCCAACTTCATCTCTTCATTGATTTCACTTGCACGTACATCCAGCGCACCCCTAAAAATATAAGGGAAACCTAAGACATTATTAACTTGGTTGGGGTAATCTGATCTGCCAGTAGCCATAATAATATCAGGCCTTGCTTCAGTTGCAAGTTCATATGAAATTTCTGGCGTTGGATTGGCCAAGGCAAAAACTATACAGTCTTTTGCCATACTTTTAATCATATTTTGGTCTAAAATATTACCCTTTGACAGACCAATAAATACATCAGCACCTTTCATTGCTTCTTCTAAGGTGGTTTCAGCAGGAAGATTTGGGTTAGAAAACTCTGATTTTTTTCCATCCAAATTGGTTCTTGATGGATGGATTAGTCCTTTGGAGTCAAACATAAAGATGTTTTCTCTTTTAGCACCTAAAGCTGAATATAATCGTGTGCAAGAAATAGCTGAGGCACCAGCACCATTAATAATGATTTTTACTTGATCTATTTCTTTTTCTACCAAAATGAGGGCATTTAGCAAAGAAGCAGCAGAAATAATAGCTGTGCCATGCTGGTCGTCATGCATTACGGGAATGTTCAATTCTTTTTTAAGTCGCTCTTCAATTTCAAAACATTCAGGAGCTGAAATATCTTCCAGATTTACACCTCCAAATGTTGGCTCCATTATTTTTACAGTTCTCACAAATTCATCAACATCTTTGGTATTAAGTTCTATATCAAAAACATCAATATCAGCATAAATTTTAAAAAGTAAACCCTTTCCCTCCATCACAGGTTTTCCAGCTAATGCTCCAATATCTCCAAGTCCCAAAACGGCGGTTCCATTACTAATTACAGCTACTAAATTGCCTTTTGCCGTGTATTTATAGGCATCTTCAGGATTGGCTTGAATAGCTAAACAAGGCTCTGCCACGCCCGGAGAATATGCTAATGAAAGATCTCGTTGGTTAGCATATTCCTTGGAAGGTATCACTTCAATCTTTCCTGGTCTACCTTTTGCATGATAATAAAGTGCTTCTTCTTTTAAATTATTTTCTTTAGACATCTTATAAATGTAGGTTTTGTTCTCAATTCAAACGTGAAGGTAAAAGCAAAAAATAGAATTTAATGCGTTTTATCTCAAAAAAAGCGTTTTTTGTTAATTCTAGTTGGCAAGTCTAAGTATTTTTTTTTCAAAAACGCTACCTACTAAAAGTTTGTTTTCTGAAAAGGGAGCACCAACACTTGAACCCGATATGGACTCCCCATTATTTAGATAAATGGTTTTTTGATTAATAGAATTCTTTTTTAAATCAATTTTTAGCTCCAAAATTGCGGAGGCGGAATATTTGTTGGGATTTAAAGCATGCTTAGTAAAATCCAATACTTTTGGATGACAAGCTATTAATAGATTTCCATCTTTTTTTATTTCAATATTGTCAGGAGAAAAAAGTAAACTGAAATTTGCAATTTCCTCTAGCTGTTTAGATTGAATATTTGGCTCGAAAATATACAATTTATTAGTAGTAGTAGAAGTTACATAAATTTGCTGCCCATTTGGGGATAAATTTATTCCATTTGCATAAGCTATTCCATTTGAAACTATTCTTGCTTTTTCCCCGTCAAAATAAACTACATTTCCACTTGGAAATTTAACGTAATCTCCAATTGTGCGAAGCCAATCTTTTTTACGGGT
>DAIQBE010000582.1:0-2635 GCA_036781325.1 Leadbetterella sp.
CCTATGCATTAGATGTCGGGGCTCAAACCCCATTTCTTTGGGTAATTAGAGATCGGGAATCAATTTTGAGATTATTAGAATGGGTGTCAGGAGCCAGATTACTATATAATTATATTTGGATCGGTGGTTTGTTTTATGATTTACCTTTGGGTTTTGAAGCTAAATGTGAAGAATTCGTTACTTATATTAAACCAAAGTTAATTGAGCTTCAAAATATAATTATTGATAACCATATTTTTGTTAATCGAACTGCAAATGTAGGAGTTTTACCTATGGATTTGGCCATAAGTTATGGATGTAGTGGCCCTGTCTTAAGAGCTTCAGGGTTAAAATATGACTTAAGAAAAGTAGACGGATATTCAATTTACCCAGATATAGATTTCGAAGTTCCAATAGGGGAGGGTAAAATGGGAAAAATTGGTGATTGCTGGGATCGAAATTTTGTTAGGGTTCAAGAATGTTGGCAATCTTTGAAAATCATAGAGCAATGTTTAGAAAAGCTTAAAAAAGAGTTTAAAAGAGATAAAAACTTTAATCCTCAAGCCTTCGTTCCAAAAAAAATCAGACCTAAAGCGATGGATTTTTATGTAAGAGCCGAAAATCCAAAAGGAGAACTAGGATTCTTTTTTAGAACAGACGGTAGGTCTGATGTGCCAATTAGAGTAAAGTGTAGGTCTTGTTCTTTTCACAATCTTTCTGTGTTGCCTGAATTATCAAAGGGAATGATGCTTGCGGATTTAATTGCAATAATTGGTTCTTTAGATTTTGTAATGGGTGAAGTAGATCGTTAAAACTCCCAAACACTTGGGTTTTGATGCTTTCTAAATTGAGTTTTCATTTCTAACCAAAATGCCAAAATTAAGTATATAATTACAGGAGAGCCAAAAGTGAAAAATGAGGCATAAATAAAATACATTCTAATTCTAGTTGCAGAAAAATTTAGTTTTTCTCCAATTTTTGAACAGACCCCAAACATGTTACTTTCAAAAAGGAATTTTATTTTATTCATACCAGAAGTTTTTATTGCAATGCAAGTAAGTAATTTTTATTGAAAAACTTGAATTTTAAAGATTTATATTATTTTGAAATTTACTTATTTTGCCATTTTCATACTATATCAATGAATTTTGAGGTTCTCCTCCTAACTTATAAGGGTAATCTGTTGTAAAATGAAGTCCTCGACTTTCCTTACGCATAATGGCACACTTTATTACCATTTCTGCACATAAAATCAAGTTTCGGAGCTCACAAAGTTTAACAGACAATTTTGTTTTCCTGTAAAATTCTTCCGTTTCTTCTTTCAACATATTAAGCCGAGTTAAGGCCCGACCCAATCTGAAATCTGAACGTACTATTCCAACATAATCTGACATCATTCTTTGTAATTCTCTAGTATTATGTGTCACCAATACCTCTTCATCTGATTGTAATGCTCCAAATTCATTCCATTCTGGAACTCGTTCGTTGAAGTAAACTCCCTCAATGGTCTCTAAAGCTATTTGTGATATTCTGTTTCCAAAAACTGCCGCTTCTAATAATGAATTTGAAGCTAATCTATTAGCCCCATGAAGTCCAGTACTTGAACATTCACCGCAAGCAAACAAGTTTTTAATTGAAGTTCGTCCAAATTCATCAACTAGAATTCCTCCACACAGATAATGTGCCGCAGGTGTGACGGGAATGGTCTCTTTGGAAATGTCAATTCCAATATTCATGCATTTTTCATAAATATTAGGAAAATGTTCTAAGATGATTTCTTTCGGTCTGTGTGTTATGTCTAGGTGAACAAACTCTTCTCCGGTTTTTTTCATTTCAGCATCAATTGACCTAGCAACAATGTCTCGAGGTGCTAATGACCCACGTTCATCATAATCATACATAAATTCTTTACCGAATTTATTTCTTAATACACCCCCTTCACCTCTTACTGCTTCTGTAATTAAGAAACTTGGGAAAGATCCTGGATTATACAAAGAGGTAGGATGGAACTGCATCATTTCCATATCTCTGACTTTCCCATTTGCCCGATAAACCATTGCTATTCCGTCTCCTGTTGCAATAATAGGGTTGGTAGTTGCTGCATAAATATGTCCAGCACCACCTGTTGCTATTACCGTCATTTTTGCTAAAATAGTTTCTATGTCACCTGAATTAATATTTAATGCATAAATACCAAAACAATCAATATTAGAAGAGTCTCGATTTATCTCTATACCTAACTGATGTTGGGTTATTATTTCAACAGCAAAAAAGTGAGTTAAGATTTCGATATTTGGGTTGGAGTGAATTTGCTCTAACAAAGCTCTTTCTATTTCCCAGCCAGTAATGTCTTTATAATGTAAAATTCTTTTTTCAGAATGGCCTCCTTCTAAGGTTAAATTATATTCGCCTGAATCTTCTTTATCAAAGTTTGCTCCATATTCAATTAATTCCTTTATCCTGTCTGGACCTTCTTTTACTACGATTTCAACAATTTTTTTATTACACAGTCCATCTCCGGCTATTAAAGTATCGGATATATGCTTTTCAAAAGAATCAGAGGTAGGGTCAAATACACTAGCAATACCTCCTTGGGCATATTTTGTATTAGTTTCATCAGCGTTTACTTTAGTAAGTATCAATACTTTACCTTTTT
>DAIQBE010000583.1:0-2624 GCA_036781325.1 Leadbetterella sp.
AATTTTTGCCCAAAACCATTCAGATGAATAAATACCGCCTACATATTTGGTATAATCAATAGCCCAATTATGTGCTAATGTATTTATTTCTTCCGCCTCTTGGTTTGAAGTGTGGTCTTTCCACAAAACAAACATAGCATTCGGATTTTCTGCAAAACCGGGCAATAATGCAAGCGGAGTTCCATTTCTATCAACAGCAACAGGAGTAGAACCCGTGGTATCTACTGAAATTCCTTTGATGTTATTTCTAACTTCCGCTGTAACTGTTTGTAAGGCCCCTTTTATGGCAGATTCTAATCCTTCCAAATAATCTAAAGGATGCTGGCGAAATTGGGAAATGGAAGAATCACAGTATAATCCTTGTTTCCATCGAGTGTATTCATGAACAAAACTAGCAATGTTTTCTCCATTAGATGTATCAATAATTAAGGCTCTAACTGAATCTGAACCATAATCTAAGCCAATTACATAATTTTTCGACATAAAAAATTTAGGATCATATAAATACTGAATTTCCAAAGATAAAAAATATTAATTAAATAGTTTAAAATCGAGTAAAGATTAGGGTAAGTTGTTATCTTTAATTTAAGGCAATTCCTGAAAATTAATAGAATTCAAAACATTTCAATTTCAAAATATCAATATTTGGATTGTTTTAAAAATCGTTTTTATTTGAATATATTCTTGCAATGAAATAATAATAATGACAATAAAGTATTTCTCTGCTATTCAAAAAAAATAATATTCCAAAAATTTTATAAACTATTACAAAAATTTAGAGTCAAACTAATTAAAATTACCCTATGAAGCATTTTACTTTTTTTGTTTTATTTCTTTTTTCTTTTGCTTCAAATGCCCAACTGACATTTTCAGCTACTGTTATTGACAAAAATGACAAAA
Organism: Leadbetterella sp.; assembly: GCA_036781325.1. Classification (GTDB taxonomy): domain Bacteria; phylum Bacteroidota; class Bacteroidia; order Cytophagales; family Spirosomataceae; genus Leadbetterella. Next base: position 901 of record DAIQBE010000583.1, read on the forward strand.
CCGAACTACCTTCCGTTGTTTACAAAATAATTCCCTCTAAAAACATAAATGTAAAATTTTCTGGACAAACAGACAAAAAAGGCGGGATATATATTGACAATATTCAAGCTGGAGAATATAATTTAATCTTAACTTCTGTTGGGTATGATACCTTAAAAAAAGCTTTTTTTGTGGCGGATAGAAATGTGAATCTAGGTAAGTTAGAAATGAGTACTTCAATTATAATAATGAAGGAGCTTAAAGTCACTGCCAAAGCAGATAGAGTGACCATGAAAGGCGATACCACCCAATTTAACGCGGATGCTTTTAAAGTAAATCCAGATGCGAGTGCGGAGGATTTATTAAAAAAAATGCCTAGTATAGAAATAGAAAACGGAACAATAAAAGCGCAAGGTGAAAATGTAAAGCGAGTATTAATTGATGGAAAAGAGTTTTTTGGCAATGACCCCAACATGGCTTTAAAGAATCTTCCTGCCGAAATTATTGACAAAATAGAAGTTTTTGACAGACAAAGTGATCAGTCCAGATTTTCGGGTTTTGATGATGGTAATTCCGAAAAAACAATTAATATTTTGACCAAAAGTGGAAAAAGCAATGGGGAATTTGGTAAAATTTATGCTGGATATGGTTCAAATGACCGATATGTGAGCGGCGGAAATATAAACTATTTCAAAGGCGAGAGAAAATTATCATTAATTGGACTTTCAAATAATGTGAATCAAGTAAACTTTTCTTCTGACGACCTATTGGGAGCATTAGGAAGTGGCAGTTCTGGTGCAGGTGGTGGAGGCAGAGGTGGGCAAGGCAATAGAGGCGGCTCAGGCGGGGGTCAAAGAGGAGGAATGCCAGCCTCGCGAGGTGGAGGAACTGACCAAAGTAATTTCTTGGTGGGAAATCAAGGTGGTATAACCAATACAAATGCGATAGGATTTAATTACATAGACAAATGGACTAAAAAAATGGAAGTCTCTGTTAGTTATTTCTTTAACAAAATGGGCAACAATGCTATTGATTCTATTGATAGAATCAATTTTACTGGTGTCAACACCCAACAATGGTATAATGAAACCAGTTTTCAAAATAACACTAATTTAAACCATAAGATAAATTCCCGTTTTACGTATGATATTGATACCAAGAATAGTATTGTATTTACTCCAAACCTAAGTTTTCAAGCGAATCAAAAATTTTCAAACTTTATAGGGAAAACCATTTTGCCCAATGGCGAAAATATTAATAGCATTTTTTCAGATCAAAATTCTGACAAAAATGCCTATAACCTTAGGGCAAATCTTACTTATAGACATCGATTTGAAAAAAGAGGAAGAACTTTTTCAATAGGATTGGGTGCCAATACGCAATCCAGCAATTCTGAAGGAGCATTACTTTCAAATAACAAAACATTTTTTCCACGGATAAAAATAACCAACTTAGACCAAATAAATTCTGATACAACTGTAAACAATGGCTATTCTATACGTTTTGACTATAACGAACCCATAAATAAAAATAGTCAGCTAAACTTTTCATATCAAGGTAATTTTAGTTTAAATGAATCTAATAAAAAAACATTTGATTTGGATCCAATAACTAATAAATACACCAACCTCAATCCGGTTTTAAGTAACTCATTTTTAAACGACTACAATACAAATGCTGGAGGGATTTCGTATAGATATGCTAAAATGAGAAAAACATTTTTTAGTTTAAATTTAAATTTTCAG
>DAIQBE010000584.1:0-2620 GCA_036781325.1 Leadbetterella sp.
CATCAGATAAATGCAATTTTGCCTATAATTGCTATGGTATTAATAGTAGTTTTTGGAATAATTGGACTATTTGGCAGAAATAAAAAGTCAGGAATTTGGCTAATTATAGGGGTTTTATTTTTTGCTTTAGGCACTTTTAGAAAACAAATTTTTGGGGAAGGCGATTTTAATATTGATGTATTTCATTTTTTAACAGCTGGTGGTTTGTTAAGTTTCGGAACAGCAGTTTCTCATGCTTCAAAATAAATTTTGTTGTCTTTAAAAAATAGTATACTTTTACAATCGAAATCTCATTAAAGGGGTGCCTGAAAATTGCGGGCTGAGATCATACCCATTGAACCTGATGCGGTTAGTACCGACGAAGGGATTTGAGTTAAGCTTTTCATATTTTTAGATTTAGTTTAATTTTTATTAATTTAAAATGCTAAATTTTAAAATTAGAAAGTACACAATACAAATTCTAGATAAGTTTTGTGAATAACTCAGAAATTTCAATAGTAAAATAAAGTTTAATATGGTCAATTGACCCGAAACAGTGTTTTGCTCCTTTATCTGCTTCGTAATAATTTACAAAATTGTTATGAATAAAAAACAATCAAATTTAAAAAGCCTTAAGAAATTAAGTATTTCTTTGGCACTTGTTACTTCTACTTATTTAAGCTATTCCCAATCTTTGGATTCCACCAAAACTTCAGATTTATCAGAATTAGTAGTAAAAGCCACCCGAGTGAATGAAAAATCTGGAATGGCTTATTCCGACGTTTTTCAGAAAGAATTGAGAAAGCAAAATTTAGGACAAGATTTGCCATTTTTATTAAATCAGTTGCCATCAGTTGTAGTAACTTCTGATGCAGGCGCGGGTATTGGCTATACGGGTATCCGAATCAGAGGCACAGATCCTACTCGAGTTAATGTTACTTTAAATGGAATTCCTTATAATGATTCTGAATCGCAAGGTGTTTATTGGGTGAATATGCCTGATTTTGCCTCGTCGATTCAAAGTATTCAAATCCAAAGAGGAGTAGGGACCTCTACTAATGGAGCTGGGGCATTCGGAGGGAGTATAAATGTAAATACGTTGCAGCTCAACAGGGAGCCTTACGGAGAAGTAAATGTTTCAGCCGGTTCATTCAATACAACTAAGGCAAACATGTTAGTTTCCACAGGATTAATAAATAACCGATTTGTAATTGATGCCCGCTTATCTAAAATTACTTCTGATGGTTTTGTCGATCGAGCATCTTCCAACTTGCAATCTTTTTATGTTTCTGGAGGATATTATAAAAACAATTCTTTCGTAAGATTGAATGTTTTTTCTGGGAGTGAAAGAACCTACCAATCATGGAATGGTATTCCTGAGGCATTAGCCAAATCGGATCCTAAGGGAATAGAGGATTTTATTTCAAGAAATTATTATGATGAAAATTTTAAAAATGAGCTTTTAAAAAGTGGTAGGAAGTATAATTTTTATACCTATGATAACGAAGTGGACGATTATAAGCAAAGTCATATTCAGCTAATAAGTTCACTAAAAGTTGCAAAGAATTGGAGATTTAATCCGACGCTGCACTATACCAAAGGTTTGGGCTTTTATGAACAATATAAAAGTGACCAAAAGTTAGTTAATTATGGATTGGCAAATGTTACAGTGGGAAACTCTATCATAAAAAAAACGGATTTGATTAGAAGAAAATGGTTAGATAATGATTTTTATGGGGCCGTTTGGTCTCTAGATTACGAAGGCCTAGGAAAATTAAGGGGAAATTTGGGCGGAGGATGGAACCAGTACTTAGGAGAACATTTTGGTGAAGTAATTTGGTCAAAATATGCTTCAAATGGAGACATCAGGCATCGGTATTATGAAAATAATACTACTAAGAACGATTTTAACACGTATGCAAAATTATTTTACTCATTAAATGAAAAGGTGGATGCCTTTGTGGATTTACAAGTAAGAACGGTAAGTTTTGATATGTTAGGCACTAGCGATGGAGTAGGAGATTTAGATTATCGAAAGTCCTATAGTTTCTTTAATCCAAAATTTGGCATAAACTATCAATTTAGCAATATCTCCTCTTTTTATGCGAGCTATGCAAAAGGTAGCAAAGAACCCAGTAGACAAGATTTTGTAGATAATGCCCCCAAAGTTCCAAATCCAGAAATTCTGCATGATTTTGAATCAGGATACCGCATCACCTCAAATAGCTGGAAAGCCGAGGCCAATCTTTATTTCATGAATTATGTAAATCAATTAGTTTTAACAGGACAAGTCAATCTTACTGGAGATGCTATACGGTTAAATGTGGATAAAAGTTATAGGGCGGGCATTGAACTTCAGTTTGCAAAAAAAGTGTCTGAAAAGTTTAATTTAGCCTTAAACACTACTTTTAGTAAAAATAAAATCAAAGATTTCGACGAGGTAGTTCCAAGTTACGGGGACCTTCCGAATGAAGTTAATTCTTTAAAAAACACGGATATTTCGTTTTCTCCCAATATAATTTCTGGTGGAAGCATTAATTTTCTGCCTTTAAAAAAAATCGAGATAAGCCTTTTGCCCAAATATGTGGGAAAGCAGTTTTTAGATAATACCTCATCAGAAAGCAAAAAGTTGGATGCTTAT
>DAIQBE010000585.1:0-2617 GCA_036781325.1 Leadbetterella sp.
ACGGGCTGCTTCTGTAGCACCAGAAACTCCAATTTGGTGATTTTGCATTAAAGCAGGAGCAAATGCCTCATCAAACCAATTTGTACCTTCTTTATTTGTTTTTTGAATCAAATTTCTCGTACTTGGGTTCAATAAATCTCTAACATATTGAGATTTATCCGCTAAAGGGTTACCTTCATTAACACCCCCAGACTTTACAATATAGTCGGGCATAACTGGGGTTGGACCGCTTCCAAAATGCACACTTGAAGGATAAATTAAGGTTGTTCTTCCAGGATTTGGCGTTGCAACTCCATTAACAAGCGTGTTATTCGCATTGATGAATGATCTCCAAAATGTATCCAAATACTGTTGTGAATTGGCTAAATCAAATCCCTTTCTTGGCATTTGGTTAGCAAGATACGTATCATAAGTAAAGGTAGGCTTACCTGATTTTCCTCTTTTAGTAGTGATAATTACTACACCATTACCTGCTCTTGAGCCATAAATTGAAGCCGCAGAAGCATCTTTCAATACTTGCATGGTTTCAATATCATTCAAGTTTAAGGTATTTAGGTTACCCTTCGTAGGTGTACCGTCTATTACATATAAAGGAGAGTTATCATTTACAGTACCAAATCCCCTAATACGAACCATTACACCACCGCCAGGAGAGTTATCTGTTCCAACATTTACTCCAGCTACTCTACCTTGGATAGCTTGAGCTAAGTTAGTTGCAGGCACAGCCAAAACTGCCTTCATATCAACTGTTGCTACTGCACCTGTAATATCTTTTCTGGATTGAGAACCATAACCGGTTACAACCACTTCCGAAAGTGCCCTAGAATCGGCATTTAAAGTTACGTTGATACTAGTTTGATTTCCAACTGTAATTTCTTTTACCACATAACCAATGGAAGAAATTACTAAAACATCTATAGAATTTGCATCAATACTAAAATTACCTTCTACGTCTGTAGCAGTTCCTTTAGATTGACCCTTAATTTGAACCGTGGCTCCAGGCAGTCCAGAGTTTGAGTCACCATCCAACACTTTACCTGATATTTTTTTTTGGGCAAATGAAAGATGTGTACAAATGACTAATAGTAACACCAGCCATTTTTGATTACTTACGCAATGAAGTAAAAGTTTTTTTCGCATAATCGTAGGAGATAAGATTGTTAATAAATAATTTTAAGAATTAAATCAATAGACAAATATAAACATTGTGTTGAAAAAAATGTTTAGAATACAAAAAAATATTGATAAAATAATATTGAAATTTAAGATAAATTATGGCCAAAGTGGGAGAAACGTTTGACGCGATTGTGATTGGCTCAGGAATTTCGGGTGGATATGCCGCTATGGAATTAACAAAAAAAGGATTAAAGGTATTAATGATAGAAAGAGGAAGGCAAGTGGAGCATATAATTGACTACACCACCGCCTTAAAAGCCCCTTGGGATATGCCCCATAGAGGAAAAGCTTCCAATGAACTTTTGAAAGATTATCCCATTACCGCTAAAGTCTATAATAAAATAAATGAATATTCTGCCCATTTTTATACCAAAGACATCAATCACCCTTACAAACAGGACCAAAGATTTGATTGGATAAGAGGGTATCAAATGGGAGGAAAATCGTTAACCTGGGGAAGAATAGCCCTGCGAATGTCCGATTTGGATTTTGAAGCCAATGCCAAAGAAGGTATTGCGATTGATTGGCCTATTCGTTATAAAGATATTGCCCCTTGGTATGATTATGTGGAGAAATTTGTAGGAATATCTGGAAACATAGATAAAATACCCCATCTACCGGACGGAATATTTCAACCTCCAATGCCTTTATCTTGTGTTGAAAATGACTTTAAAGGTAAGGTAAATAACGATAATATAAGAGTGATTCATGCCAGGCAAGCCCACCTAACTAAACCCACTGAAGAACAAACAGCCTTGGGCAGAGGCTCCTGCCAATATCGAAACATGTGCAGCAGGGGTTGTCCTTATGGGGCCTATTTTAGTACGCAATCTGCAACATTGCCAGTGGCAAAACTTACCAACAACCTAAGCATAGTTACAAACGCTATTGTAAAAGAAATTATTTATGATGAAAAAACTCAAAAAGCTTCTGGTGTAAAAGTGGTGGACAGTATTTCTAAAATTGAAACTACTTATTCAGCAAAAATATTTTTCTTAAATGCCTCAACTCTAGGTTCTACCCAGATTTTAATGAACTCAAAATCCAAACGTTTTCCAAATGGAATGGGAAATGATAGCGGTGTTTTGGGCCATTTTTTAATGGATCACCATTTTGGAGCGGGGGCAAAAGCCGAGGTGGAAGGTTTTGAGGATTTGATTGAGTTTGGTCGCAGACCCAACGGTTTCTATATTCCCAGATATCAAAACATTGGAAATGACAAACGCAACTACCTCAGGGGTTTTGGATATGAAGGAGAATCAAAAAGAATGCATAGCAACGATACTGATAGTTTTGGGGTAGATTTGAAAAATAAATTCTCCACTTTCGGTCCCTGGCACATTGGATTATCAGCATTTGCAGAAACTTTGCCTTATGAAGACAATAAAGTTTTTTTAGATGAAACTGAAAAAGACGAATGGGGGATTCCTTTACTAGTAAT
>DAIQBE010000586.1:0-2598 GCA_036781325.1 Leadbetterella sp.
GTGATTTTGAAAGACACCACTTTTCTATTCAATTTGAAAAAAGAAATCAATGAAAAAACCGATCTCCTGAGTGAAGAAAAGGCTTTGACAGTAGAAATTAGTAAAGCAAGAATAAGGTGGGAAAAAGGCATGATTGCCCCTGTTTTTCTTGGTTTAGGTCAACAAGAAGAATATAAAAAGCTAAAAGGAAAGACGATAAAAAATTGATTTTGGTATTCATAGCCTTGCATATATTCACGCCAACGTGAAGACGTCTAAATATTATTTTAATATTTGCCTACAACCAATGGACTGCACCCACAAACCAAAAAATCTTGAACGAATTACCCCCCTTTTTTGAATTTTGTTTTCTAAGCTAATTATTTAATATTGTATAATTTTGATTTTTATTTTCACTAAATCATTGTCTATTCAATAATACTTTACTAAACATTACGTAAATGACAACAAACCTACAAAACAAAACAAAGTCTGTATTTTGGACTTTTCTTTGCTTTATTTACTTGCTAGTTCCCAGTTCTTCCTATGCCCAGTCGGTGAAAATTACAGGTGTGATAAGCGACAATGAAAATATTTTATTACCCGGAGTTTCTGTAATAGAGAAAGGAACTAAAAATGGCACTACAACCAATCAAGACGGTCAGTTTACGCTAACCGTCAAAAGTTTACAAGCTACTCTTCTACTTTCATCTATTGGTTTTGAAGATCAAGCAGTAAATCTGAATGGAAGGAATAACGTAACTATTTCTTTAAAAAATGACGACAGACAACTTTCGGAATTAGTTGTAGTGGCTTACAGTACCACTAAAAAAGCCAATTTGACGGGTGCAGTTTCCTCAGTTAAATTAGACGACATTGATGGCCTTCCCATATCTAATGCAGCCACAGCCTTGCAAGGAAGAATGGCTGGAGTTACGGTGAGTTCTTTTACAGGGCAACCCGGAAAAAATGACCCTCAGATAAGAATTAGAGGGATTGGAACATTTGGTAACAATAGCCCATTAGTAATTATTGACGGAGTACCTAATGAAGTTGGTGCTCTAGGAGATATATCGGTAGATGATATAGAAAACGTATCCGTATTAAAAGATGCCGCATCAGCTTCAATTTATGGGGTTAGAGCTGCAAATGGAGTAATATTAGTAACTACCAAAAGAGGTAGTGTAGGAAAGCCTAAAATTCAATATAGAGCAACCTATTCCACTCAAAAGCCACTCATAAAGCCAAGATACATGGATGGTGTACAATATGCCAATGCCTACAATGACTTTTTACTAGAAACAGGTGCAGCCGTAGCCTATACCCCTGAAATGATACAGAAAATCAAGGATCAGTCGGACCCTGATAATTTTGCAAATACAGATTGGTTTGATGAAACCTATAAATCCGCTCCTATGAATATGCAGTTTTTGTCTGCCGCAGGTGGCACGGAAGCTACAAAATATTTAGTTTCTATGGAATACCTTGACCAACAAGGAATTATGGTTAATACCAATTCTAACAGAATGCAATTAAGAGCTAATTTGGATAGTAAGATTACTAAGAACATAAGCTTTGGAATCAATATTAGAGGACTAAAACAAAACATCAATGAACCCATTGCATCCGCTACTCAAAATGACGCAGGCGACAATGGTATCAATCGTATTATTGGCGGTTTTACTCGACCAACGGTTGCTCCTAGATACAGTTTTGGCGAGTTTGGCTTGTTTGATGGAACCAATTTACCTCAAATTAAAAACCCTATCAAGTTACTTTACGAACAGACAAACAATACCAATAATTATCGACTAGATAGTAAGGTGTTTGCTCAGTTTAAGTTTCTTAAAGATTTTAATTTTACAACAAGTGTAGGTACTGTGTATAGCTCTACTTTAAATTACACTTTTTCACCATCCGTGTTTAGTTTTCGTCAAGATGGCACTTTGTTAAATCCGGTAGCCGGCATTAGCTCAGCAAGTAATAGCTCGGGATTATTTACTCGCTACGTTATTGAAAATCTATTGAGATATGAAAAAGTATTTAATAAAACACATGACATTAAAGTACTAGTAGGACAAACCGCACAGCACGATGAAAATAAATCCTTTAATGCCTCCGTTCGGAATCTTCCAAGCAACGATGTGGTGGTTTTGGGAGCTAGTGCCGAGCTTCCTTCCAATGGCGGTAGTGCTTCAGCACTTTCGTTGCAGTCGTTTTTAGGAAGAGTTAACTATACTTTAAGTGAAAAATATTTGTTCGAGTTAAATGCACGTATGGATGGTACTTCTCGTTTGCCTTCCGCCCAACAATATCCTATTTTTCCTTCTGCTTCTGCAGGTTGGATTATCTCAAATGAGGCATTTGCCAAAGGGGTGTCTAAGGTATTTGACTTTATTAAACTAAGAGCCAGTTGGGGTAAATTAGGGAATCAGGAAATTGGTAATTATTCCTTTACTCAAAATTATTCATTGGGTCAAAACTACTTTTTCAACAATGCCTTGGTTCAAGGGGCTGCCATTAATGGTCTTGCCAATAATAATATAATGTGGGAAACTACAACTCAAGCAAATATTGGACTTGATTTAGAAATGCTTAAGAGTAAATTAAGAATTGAAG
>DAIQBE010000587.1:0-2595 GCA_036781325.1 Leadbetterella sp.
AATTGCAAATACTCAAAATCAAATAAATATTTTGAGTCAGAATTTAGCAATAAATGGCAATGACCAATCTGTTAACTTGGCCATAGCTGCTCCAATTTCAGGCTTTATTACGGATGTGAAGATTAAAATTGGAAGTAGTGTTTCGCCTAATACGGTGTTGTTTTCTATTGTAGATAATTCTAAAATGCATGTGGATTTGTTGGTTTACGAAAAAGATCTGTTCAAAATCAAAGTAGGGCAAAAAGTACGATTTGTTTTGACAAATCAAGACAATAAAGAGATTTTAGGCAATGCATTCAGTATCGGCAAGTCTTTTCAGAATGATTCAAAATCAGTGGCTGTACATGCCGATATAAACAATGGAACGGCCGGTTTGATACCAGGTATGTATATCAATGCACTTATTGATATTGGCAAAAATGATGTTCAAACCTTGCCTTTAGATGCCATTGCACAATCTGGGGGTAAAGACTATATATTTATCCAACTTCTCGACTCCGCTCAGAGCAACAAAAAAGAGGACGTACTGAAAGGTAAAGCTGCTAATAACGAAGCAGGAAATGACGAGGGCATACATTTTAAGCGAATTGAAGTCAAAAAAGGGATAACACAACTGGGATTTGTGCAAGTTACGCCCATAGACGAAATACCTGCTGGAGCTAAAATAGTAACAAAAGGAGCATACTATTTGCAGTCAACAATGTCAAACGGTGAGGGTGGAGATGATCATGGGCATTGATATTATTTTTTTAAAATACTAAAATCATGAAATTATACTTTAATATTCCCAAAAAGCTATACCCATTCTATAAAATAGAATTGGATAATGCTACAAGATTATTGCACGAAGGTAAATTACAAGAAAGTTGGCGGCATTATGAAAGAGCCCATATTATTGGGCAACGTTACCCATTGCAGCATTCTTATGTACATTGGCAAATGCTCAAGTTTGGGATAAAAATAAAAAGTAGTAAAGAAGTTTTGGGACAAATAACAAGATTGATTTTTGGCGGTGTAAAATCATTTGTAGGTACAGTACCAGTAGGTAACACAGGTGGTGCAAATGTACCACCTTTGAAGCCAATGGAAATACCAGATGATTTAAAATTAATTATAGAGACAAATACTTGATTAAAAATATGGAAGTGAAAATTGAAAAACTAATAATTGACTACAAAGGAAATGAAGTTATAGGTCATAAACTTACAGTTTCTTCGGAAATGTTAATCAATAGTGATATTGCTTGGGAGAAACTGCAAAAAAGTGAATTATTAGAATTCGTTTGTAAACCAAAAGTAAAATTCAAACCAATACTTGGACATTTCCCAAATATTTGGAAAGAATTGGACAAAGTATCGACGAAAATGTTAATTTTTGGCTTTATTCCATTTGGAGGAGCTCACACTTTGTATTTTGAAAAAATAGATGCCGTAAATAAAATTTTGCAAACAAAAGAATGGGACGATGCTGCAAAGATTTGGAATCACAAAATCTCTTTAAAAACGCTAAATAACAATAGTATTTATTATGAAGATGAAATTATTATTTATGCAGGTATGCTAACAGGTATCATTACGGCTTGGGCTAAATCGTTTTATAAATACAGACAAAATAGATGGCAAATTATTGTTAAAAATAATATTCAATTTAAATAAATTTAATTTTGGAGCATAAACATATTTACGACAAAGACGGCAAACAGCTTTGTTGTACACAAGAAGAAAAAATCAATCATATTGTCAATAAACAACTCAAAAAAGAGAATAAAGAGGTTGGTTGTTGTGCTACCGATGACCATAATGATGACCATTCTGATGATGAAGGACATGACCACTTTGTGGGTAATCAAAGCACATTTCAAATGTTTTTGCCAGCTGTCATTAGCTTAGTTTTATTGCTTATAGCCATTGGTTTAGATAATTATATTCCGCAAACTTGGTTTACGGGATGGGTCAGGATTCTTTGGTACGTAGCTGCTTATTTGCCAGTAGGTTTTCCAGTATTAAAAGAAGCGTTTGAAAGTATTACCAAGGGCGAAATCTTTTCAGAGTTTTTATTAATGTCTATTGCCACAGTTGGGGCTTTTGCCATTGGTCAATACCCCGAAGGTGTGGCAGTGATGTTGTTTTATGCCGTTGGTGAAGTTTTCCAGACTTTGGCAGTAAAAAGAGCGAAAGCAAATATCAAATCTTTGCTAGATCAACGCCCCGATGAAGTAACGATTTTACAAAATAATGAAGCCAAAACAATCAAAGCAGCTTCAGCAAATGTTGGTGATATTATTCAACTAAAAGCGGGTGAAAAATTAGGTTTGGATGGAGAGTTACTTTCTGAAACGGCCTCATTTAACACGGCAGCACTTACAGGAGAAAGCAAACCCGATACCAAAGCAAAAGGTGAAACAGTTTTGGCAGGAATGATAAACTTAAATACCGTTGCACAGGTAAAAGTAACAACAGCCTACAAAGATAGTAAACTGAGTAAAATTTTGGAAATGGTGCAAAATGCGACTGCTCAAAAAGCTCCGACTGAACTATTTATTAGAAAATTTGCAAAGATTTATACCCCATTTGTTGTGCTTTTGGCGATTCTTAT
>DAIQBE010000588.1:0-2590 GCA_036781325.1 Leadbetterella sp.
TTCCACTTTAACAAGGTCGTCTTTTGGAGCTAAATTGGACCCAAGCACTCCCATTTTCAATAATTTGGATAACTTTTTTCGAGATGCCTTTACACAAAGACATAATTTAACCTACGAAGGGGGTAAAAAACAGTTTACTTATAGAACCTCCTTTGGAGCTACCATGCAAGATGGAACAGTTAAAAACACGGGGTATGATAGGTACAATGGTAGAGGAACACTTTCGTACCGATCAATCGACAAAAAATTTGAAGTGACAGGTACTGCAGCATACACCTATAGCTACACCCAAAAAGCACTAAGGGGTGCGGGCGGTTTTTTGCAAGGACTTTTGTCTTGGCCTGTGACCGATGATGCAAGTGCTTATTTAAAGGCAGATGGTACAAGGAGAAGATTTTTTGACAATGATAATTTTGCTGAAGTGGATAACCCATTTTGGTCGGTGAATAAAAACCAAAGTTCAGATAAAAACAATCGTCAAAACTATAATCTTTCTACTACTTACAGGTTTACCGACTGGCTAAATATCACAGCAAAAGGAAGTTACGACGGATACAATCAAAAAGGAAACACATTTTATCACCCGCTTTCTAACGATTTTTTCTCTGTGGGTGGGATGATTGAAGAATACACCCAGGATTATCGAGGCTTAAGTGGAGTAATGATTGCTTCTGCTTCTAAAAAATTCAATAAAATTACCACTGGGCTTAAAGTAGGCACAGCTATTGATGATTTCAGATACGATACGTTTTCGAAAAGAGGGCAAAGGCTAGTGAAACAAGTGGTAGGAACCGAGGATTATGTAAATGATTTTAATTCAATTTCTCCTAATACCTATTTGGACAGTCGCTCGCTAGGTAGAGATACCATAACATTAAGAAGATTGCAAGGTGTTTTTGGAGAATATACCTTTAGGTATGACAAATGGTTAAGTTTAACGGTCTCTGGAAGAAACGACTGGACTTCCACCCTTCCGAAACAATCTCGTTCTTTCTTTTATCCTGCTGCAAGTTTAGCCTTAATATTTAGCGACCTTTTACCTAAAAACAAAGTTTTAACCATGGGTAAATTGAGAGGTTCATTAGCTCAAACTGCAAAAGACATTTCTCCTTATGGATCACAATCCGTTTATGCTAAACAACTAACTTCTGGCTTAGGTTATGGATATGGTTTCACAAATAATAATCCAGGCATAGTTCCAGAAAGACAAAATACATTTGAGTTAGGAACGGAACTTGAATTCTGGAACAAAAGGTTAATCGTAGATGCCACCTATTACAACACAAAAAATGTGGGACAAATAGTAAGAGGTGTGCGTCTGAGCTATGGCTCTGGATTTATACTTTCTACTTTAAATGTAGCAGACACCCGAAACCAAGGGTTAGAATTAATGATTAAGGGACAGATTTTTAAAACCAAAGATTTTGTTTGGAATACAGATTTCAATTTTGCTAAAACCACAAATATCGTTTTAAACTTACCGGCTAATATCCCTGAGTATTATAATTCAGATACTTTTTTAAGTGCGTTTAGAAATGGTCTTTTACCCGGTGGCACTACTACTACCATTACTGGTCAAGACTATTTGAGAACCACTAAAGGCCAAATTATGATTGATCCTGGAACAGGAAATCCATTGGTTAATCCAAATTATCAGAAAATTGGAGATAGAAATCCAGATTTTACCCTTGGTATCAATAATAGTTTTGTTTATAAAAAATTTACACTCTCCTTCTTGTTTGATATCAAAAAAGGTGGCGACATCATGAATGGTACTGGATATTGGCTAGCAACTACGGGTGTTAATCCACTAACATTGAATAGAGAACAAGCTATAATAGTGCCTGGCGTATTAAATGATGGATTACAAGAAACCGATAATCCTACAATTAATACCATCCAAATCTATCCGCAATACACCACATATTATCAAGATGGTCGTTTAAATGCCTCTAATTTTATGGAAAGAAATGTGAATTGGTTACGATTAAGAGATTTAACATTAAAATATAATCTTCCTAAAAACTTGACCAATAGGCTAAAAGGAGTTCAGAATTTAAGTGTATTTTTTACTGGAACAGATTTATTTATTTTAACTAATTACTCAGGTGCTGATCCGTCAGTAAACGGAAATACAGCTTCTACTCAAGGAACTGGAGGATATGGAATAGACTGGTTTGCACCTTCAACGCCAAGAGGCTTTAATGCAGGATTAAGAATTGAAATAAAAGGCAAATAATTAAACCTTTTAAAATTTAGATTTAATAAAATGAAAAAAATAATATTATTTACACTTATAACTTTCAGTTTATTTTCATGTGAAAATTACTTGGAAGAAGGTTTCAAAAACCCCAATGCTCCAACATTCATTAAGCCCAGTGAAGCATTACCATCTATTTACAGCAATATGGCTAGAGGTGTCCAATTTGATTCCAGATTTTTAGGAAGATATGTACAATATTGGGCAACCACTGGAAGTGGAGGGTCATGGGATCGACAAGGATATGATCCAAATTCGGACAACTCAGGTGAAAAATGGAGCACACATTACTGGAGAATTGGTCAGAATTTAAAAAATATGATAAGAGAA
>DAIQBE010000589.1:0-2586 GCA_036781325.1 Leadbetterella sp.
ATTAATTAGAAAAAAAAATTTGTTTTTTTAATATTTCAAAATCAAGAGTATTTTTCAAATTTGTCGAAATCAGGTTTTCTTTTTTCTAAAAATGCATTTCTACCTTCTTGGGCTTCTTCGGTCATGTAGCCTAATCTTGTAGCTTCTCCTGCAAAAATTTGTTGGCCAACTAAGCCGTCATCTACTAAGTTAAATGCAAACTTTAACATTCTAATTGCCATAGGACTTTTTTCTAGTATTTCTTGTGCCCATTCAAATGCGGTATCTTCTAATTCTTCATGTGGAATTACAGCATTAACCATTCCCATTTCAAAAGCTTCTTGGGCAGTGTAGCTTCTTCCTAAGAAGAAAATTTCTCTTGCTCGTTTTTGGCCAATTTGTTTTGCTAAATAAGCTGAACCGTATCCGGCGTCATAACTGGCCACATTGGCATCAGTCTGTTTAAAAATTGCGTGCTCTTTACTAGCCAAAGTTAAATCACATACTACATGAAGACTATGTCCTCCACCTACTGCCCAACCCGGAACCACGGCAATAACTGGTTTTGTCATGAATCGAATTTGGCGTTGAACCTCTAAAATATTAAGTCTATCTCTGCCATCTTCTGCACGATAGCCTCCTTTTTGCCTAGCATTTTGGTCGCCACCTGAACAAAATGACCATACGCCATCTTTGCTTGATGGGCCTTCGGCGGATAACAAAACAACACCAATTTTAGGATCGTGCGTAGCGTCTTCAAAGGCATCGTATAATTCGAAAGTAGTTTTTGGCCTAAAAGCATTTCTAATATTTGGTCTATTAAAAGCTATTCGTGCTACACCACCACATTTTTTATAAGTGATATCTTTGTATTCTTTAGCAATTATCCAGTCAATTTTTTTCATATATTTTTAATATTTATAACAAGTTAAACATTTGTAGGATGTCTTTTTTAAATTAATTTGTAGAATTTAATCCAATAGAAGCCCAAACTGAGTTTCAGTCTTATATTGTCTTGGAGATTTATTTTTGAATCTTTTAAAAGTTTTATTGAAATGAGAAATGGTATTAAAACCACTCTTAAAACTAACTTCAGATATACTTATATCATTGTTAAGTAATTTACATGCATTATTTACTCTAAACTCATTTAAAAAGTCTGTAAAAGTCATATGGGTCATTTTCTTAAAATATCTACAAAATGAAGGAACGGTTAAATTGGTGAGGTCAGCCATTTCTTCCATGCTGATTTCCTTTGAATAGTTTTCTTTGACATAGTTGTAAATTGAATTGATCCGACGTTCATCTAGATGTTTAAAATCGAATCTAGTGTCTTGAGAGTTTAATATTTTAAATTCATCAGAAAAAGCCAAGGTTTTTAAAATTTCTAACAATAAAATTAGTCGTTCCAATCCTTCTTTTTGTTTTAGAAAAAGCAATTTTACTGCTACCTGTTTTCTTGTTTTTCCAGAAAATAAAACACCAAAAATTGCTCTTTCAAAGAGGTTTTTTACCTTTTTCATTTCTGGGATATTTAAGAAATCAGAGCCTAAAAATTTTTCATGCAGCTGAACTATAATTTCTTCGTGTTGTCCTATTACGCCATAACCTAATCCTGTATGGGGCAGGTTTGGTCCTAAAAACATTAAATCCCCTTCTTTATACTCTCCTAAGTGATTACCAATGTGTAATTTTCCGGAGCCCTTTTTTACATAAATTATCTCATATTCAGGATGTTGATGCCAAAAAAGTGTATCATTTTCTGATTTCCAATGAATTAATTTAAAAGAACTTCCAATATCTGGATCTATTTTTTCAAATGCAATTTTCATGTTTAATTAACACTGGATTGGTACAAATTTAAATATTTATGTTAATATAGCACAAATATTAGCAAACAATGAATTACAATAATAATTTTTTTTTTAAGAATTTTGCTTCAACTTTAAAAGGGAAGGCCTTTCTAAGACGAAATACTAAATATACAATTTATTAAGGGAGAAAGTAGCGGATGGTCTATTCGTTATTTTCTTTTTTTGTTTTAAGAAAAGCAATCATTTTTTGAATCGCTATTCCTCTATGACTAATTTTGTTTTTTTGAATGGAATCCATTTCAGCAAAGGTTTCATTAAATCCCTCTGGCACAAAAATAGGGTCATAACCAAAACCTTCGTTTCCTCTTTTTTTATTTAGAATACTTCCATTTATCTCCCCTTCAAAAAAATAAGTGCTTCCTTCAAAAATTAAAGTTATTACAGTCCTAAATCTTGCATTTCTGTTTTTGGAGTCGCCTAAATTTAATAGAAGCGTAGAAATATTTTTTTCATGATTAGTTGGTAAACCCCCGTATCTTGCCGAAAACACGCCAGGTTCATTATTCAAGGCTTCAACTTCTAAACCAGAATCATCCGCAATTATATTAAGGCCATATTTGTTAAAAATATAGTCTGCTTTTATTTTGGAGTTTTCTTCAAAAGTAGTACCCGTTTCTTCAATTTCTTCAAAACAGCCAATTTCATTTAATGTTTTAACATCAAAAGTATCACTCAACATTTGCTGCAATTCTACTATTTTATGTTGATTGTTTGTCGCTAGGCAAATTTGGAT
>DAIQBE010000590.1:0-2581 GCA_036781325.1 Leadbetterella sp.
CTATTTTTGGAAGGTTTTCATCCATAATAAATTCATAATCGGCATTAAACGTGCTATCTTTTACACGCAATCCATGATAAGCCAATCGTAAATATTCATCGGTTAAAGCATTTATATCGGTCAATTCCTTTACACCTGTGCTTGTGCGTGAATGTTCCAGCATACTTTTCACAATGCTGCTAGCTCGCTTGCCGTGGTGATTGATTTTTTCCAAATTTTGTTTTAAATCGTTGGCTATTTCTTTAGCTTCAGCAATATCACCTTTGTCCAATTCAGTATTCATTTCGCCAATTAATTCTGAAGAAACTTCGGAAAAATTATTGACAAAATTTAGAGGATTCTGAATTTCGTGAGCTATGCCTGCGGTGAGTTCGCCCAAGGAGGCGAGTTTTTCTTTTTGGATGAGTTGATTTTGTGAAGCACGGAGCTCAGCGGTACGGGCTTCTACTTGATTTTCAAGTTGGTCCTTTTGGTCGGCAAGAATTTGTTGTTTTTCAATCTCTTGTTCTAAATTTGCTTTCGACAATTTCTGTACTTCTCCTAATTGTTCTTTTAGGTTGCGATTCGATGAGCTAAATTCCCACGCTAAATGCAATGAAAACATAATTGGGCCACTTAAGTCGCTGAGTAAACCGCCCATTTCTTGTAGAATTGAAAAATCACTATTAAGTGTCGAGTTAAAAAGATGAAATAAATCTCCAATGAATAAAACAAAAAACAATGTCCCTAAAAATTGTCCAATCGCTAATATCCAAAATCCGGCACGTTTGTCCCTCAAACCCAGTAGGGTAATTCGCCATGTTTCAATAGTAAGTAAAATATTGGTAAAAGATAATAAAGGGGTATTAATTGACAGATTTATGATTAAATATATATTCACTATCATTATGATAGGTATCAACCAGAAGCGGCGTGGCATTTTCTGATAATAAACACTGTAAATAAAGAGTAGCGACCAGCCTCCAACCATCGAAACCGCAGATTTCCATAGCAAATTTGACCAGGCATTTAACGAAGCATCAGTTGTGGTAGAGGCGATTAAAATACTGGAAAAAAGTAGCGAGAAATTTAAAAGATATAAAGCTGTAATTAGGCTTGCCAATCTTTGAGGATAAAACAAATATAGAAAGAAAAAAAGTATGGTAAACGAAATGTATAAGCTCATAGAGAAATACCCGTGGTAGGTGGCAATATTTGTGCTTAAATAGGATTCTGATAGTGGAGCTATTGCAAGACAAAATCCCAACAAAACTTTGGGCTTCAACACTTTATCGAAATCGTGTGAGGCATATCGCACTGTAATTACATGAGTCTGTTCGTTGTTTAAGGTTGCGGTGAAAGGTTTTAGGGGTAAAAAACTTTTGCCCTTGCCCGAAGAAGCAAATACATCTCCAAATCGGCAAACCAATTTACCATCTAAGTAAATTTCTGATGCTCCATAGTGCCCCATGCGCAAAGCAATTGCTTTACCGTTTAACGAATCGGGTACTGTAAATTTTTGCTGAAACCAACTAATATTTGCTCTCGGCAAAGCTTTTCCTTTGGAGTCTTGTAAGAATGTGGGATTTGCTTTTGTCCAAGTAGCTTTTTTATGCAAGTCCTTAAAATCAACAAGCCCGTCCGGGAAATATTGCCAAAGTGTGTCCAAAGAAACCCGTGAAAATGAATTTACTTGACTTAAATAAATATTTTCGACGCCTTCACCTTGAGTAAATGCCGTAAAGCTTTGAATTAAGAGAAATCCAAGGAAAAATATTCTATATATTTTCATAAAAAAATTATTAACATTTTAATTTTACAATAAACGTAGTTCCCTCACCCACCTCACTATTACATTCAATAGTGCCCCTATGCCCCTTGGTTACAATATCATACGCCAAACTTAGTCCCAGTCCAGTGCCTTGCCCTGTGGGTTTGGTAGTGAAAAAGGGTTGGAAGATTTTGGCTTTTATGTCTTCACTCATGCCTGTTCCGTTGTCTTTTATAGCTATTAGCAGTTGGCTATTAGCTGTTAGCTGGGTACTCACAGTTACTTTGGGCTCATAGCCAACTTCTCCTTTTTTACTTCTTTGATTTACAGCCCAAAAAGCATTGTTTATTAAATTCAATAAAACCCGACCCATGTCTTGGGGGATGACTGCTATTTTGGGGAGGTTTTCATCGAAATCTGTCTCGTAGTCGGCGTTAAAAGTGTTGTCTTTGGCTCTGATGCCATGATAACTCAGCCGTAAATATTCATCGGCTAATTGATTAATATCGGTCAATTCTTTTACGCCGGTGCTTGTGCGTGAGTGTTCTAGCATGCCTTTTACGATGCTACTTGCTCGCTTGCCATGGAGGTTTATTTTTTCTTGGTTTTGAATCAGGTCGTCCACTAACTCATTTTCTAATTCTTCGTCCCTTTCGTCTTTGACCTTTAACCTTTCCTCTTTTAACTCTTTTGCTAGTTCCACACTTAATTCCGAGAAGTTATTGACAAAATTCAAAGGATTTTGTATCTCATGAGCAATGCCTGCGGTGAGTTCGCCGAGGCTGGCGAGTTTTTCGGATTGGATGAGTTGGGCTTGGGTGGATTTGAGTT
>DAIQBE010000591.1:0-2572 GCA_036781325.1 Leadbetterella sp.
AAAAATGATTACATTAAACAATGCTAAAATATTAGGAATTGAAAAAATGGTAGGCTCTTTAGAAGTTGGAAAGCATGCCACTTTTGTAATTAGTAAAGGTGATATTCTCGATATGATGCATTCAAAAGTGGAAAGGGCTTATATTAAAGGCAATGAAATTATTTTAGATGATAAGCAGAAAAGATTAGCCGAAAAGTATATGGAAAAATATGGGATAGATTAAAAAAAGATATTTTTTGAGAAAGGGTTCTAAGATATTTCTTGGAACCCTTTTTTTATCCCGTAATTTTTGAGTTATTTTTGTGAAAATTGTATTTTTCTGCATTTAAGAAAAGCTATGAAAATTGGGATTATTGGTTTAGGAGATATGGGTAAAATGTTTGCTAAAATATGGGCATCCCATTCTTTGGAAGTTTATGGTTGTGATTTGCCTCATAATATTGCAGCATTAACTAATGAATTCGAAGATTCTACTGTTACTATTTTAAAAGATGCAATTGCTGTATCTAGAACCTGTGACTTTATAATGTATGCCGTAGAGGCTGATAAAATTGAGGAAGTGGTAAAATATGCAGGGCCATCAACTAAATTTGGCGCAATAGTTACTGGTCAAACGTCAGTAAAAACTCCAGAAATTAAAGCTTTTGAAAACTATTTGCCTCATGATACGCACATCGTTGGTTCTCATGCTTTATTTGGACCAACAGTAAACCCCACAGGTCAAACTATTGTAATTTTTAATCATCATGCTTCAAAAGAAGCATTTGAAATTGTTTCAGATTTATATAAACTTGTAGGTTCAAAAATTGAAATCTTAGAAGATTATACCGATCATGATAAAATGATGGCAGATATTCAGGTTGTCACTCACGTAGGTTTTGAAAGTATCGGAACTGCTTTTATGCATAGAAAAGTTTTCCCTTGGGAGGATACTAGCAGAATAAATGGTTTAGACAACATTAAAATGCTGCTTACGCTTAGAATTTACAGCTATAAATCTCACGTGTATTCTGGTCTTGCTTTTAATAATCCGTTTGCAAAAAATGATGTTAGAAAATTCGCTACTATTGAAAATGAATTATTTGGAATGATGATTTGTGAAAAAAGAGAAAAATTCATTTCCAAAATATTGAGATCAAGAGATAAGGTTTTTAAAGATCATTCGAATAAATTAATGCTTAACGATGAGTTAATGTCAGAATATTCACTAAATCCTCAATTTGATCATAAACCAAATTCCCATTTAAGTCTTTTAAGTATGGTTTGCACATGGTCTGAACTAAATACTAATCCTTACAAAAATTTAGTTTGTCAAACCCCACCTTTTAAGTTAAGAGTTGGATTGGCAGAATATTTGTTTTTAAATCAAGATATTTTAAATGAAACTATAGAGACCGCGTTAAGAGACAAAAGTATATTAAAAGATGATTTAGCTTTTCATACCGCTGTACATGAATGGACTAATATCCTTGAATTGGGAGATAAAAAAGCCTATGAAAAACATTTTGATGCAACAAAGAGATTTCTTTCTGAGCGATTAGAAGAAGGAAAGTTAAAAAGTAGTGAATTGATTGCCAAACTAAATCACTCCTAAAATGGAAAAAGTAGATTTAAAAAAATATGACAATTCTTGGTATTATCCAGGAGGATTAATAAAAAGAGTAATTTGGCATATTATTAGTAGTATGTTTGTAAATTCTAATTTTCCATTACCTGTAAAAGTTAAAATTTATATTATAAGACTATTTGGTGCTAAAATTGGGAATGGGGTAATGATCAAACCTAGAGTTAATATTAAATACCCATGGTTTTTGGTTGTAGAAGATTTTGTTTGGATTGGTGAAGATGTTTGGATTGATAATTATTTAGAAGTTACGATAAAAAAAAATGCGTGCCTTTCACAAGGAGCCCTGCTCCTTACCGGCAATCATGATTTTACAAAATCTACTTTTGATTTAATTATTAAACCAATTACTATAGGGGAAGGAGCTTGGGTAGGAGCAAAATCAGTAGTTTGTCCTGGAGTAAATCTTGGAGATTGTGCTGTATTAACAGTTGGATCTGTGGCAACTAAACAAATACCAAATTATGCGGTTTACCAAGGCAATCCAGCTAAAATGATAAAATATCGTGAAATTAAAGTATAATTTTACCTTTAAATAAATTTTTGATTTAAAAAGAGTATAACATTTAGTTACTTTTTTTAATTTCTAGACTATATTTGACTAACTCATTAACAGATATGAATTTAATTTTCGAAAACCTCGTAGTAGATAAAAATTTTCAATTACTCATTTCAATGATTTTTTCATTGTTGGTAACATGGAGGTCAATTCCTGTTATTATAAATATTTGTAATTTAAAAGGGTTAATGGTAGACCCAATTAAAAGGAGTTCGCATGAAACTCCTACTCCAACATTTGGTGGTGTTGCAATTTTTGCTGGAACCATGATCGGATATATGATATGGAATTTTAATGATGAAGGTTTTTTGTTACATAAAGTTTTCCTAGGATTAGTGGTTTTATTTTTTCTAGGCATTAAAGACGATTTGTTTGCTTTAGATGCTTTA
>DAIQBE010000592.1:0-2547 GCA_036781325.1 Leadbetterella sp.
AATTTATATTTATATTATTTTATTTTCACTTTGAGAAGCCAACCAAACTTGCTTGTTTTCTTTTCTACGCCTTGAAACAGAGAGAAAAAGCTTGTTCTTTAATTCAACTTGGCTGTCGTAAGCTGTTTTTACAAATTTGATATTTACAATACATGAGCGGTTGACTCGATAGAAGAATTGGTTTGTCATTAAGGCACGCTCAACCTCTTTGAGTGTAAACGATTCCGTGGTGCATTTACCACACTCAAAGTAGATTTTGGTATAATTGGTATCCGCCTCGAAATACATTATGTCATTGAGGTCATGCTGCCTTTTTCTTCTTAATTTTAGTAATTCCATGTAGCTTTAGATTTTGGTTTTTTTGGGTAATTTTGTTCTCTACATTTAGATGAGTTGTGCAAATATTACCGTTTAATAATATTTTCTAAAATCAAAGGGACGAATGAAAGGCCTGGTGGGACGAAAGTTAGGAGTTGAAAAAATTTAACTTTTTAAGTAAGTCATTTTTATAGCTTTTACTTACTGGCAGGGTATTTAGGCCAATGCCAATGGTGCCGTTTGAGAGCGTGTCAATGTGCTTTAGGTTGACAATAAAGGAGCGGTGAATTTGTTGAAAATAAGTAGGAGGGAGTATCTTGCTGAATTTTGACAAAGGCGAACGAATAATTATTTTTTGCTTATCCAACTGCAGCTCAAGATAATACTTGTATGCTTGAATGTATTTGATATTGGCTAGTTCTATTTTTTTAGACAGATTATTGTCTTTTACAAAAATGCTTTGATTTATACTCAGGTTGCTTTCATTTACCCAATTTTCTGTGGACAGATGGATGGTTTTTTTCTCTTTAGGATAATTCCTTAAGGCTATTTCGACCGCCGAATAAACATTGGCCCTAGTAAAAGGCTTTAACATCATGGTACATATCAAATGAGAAAATTCATTTTCCTCAAATGTTCATTAGTTTCTTTGACGCCATAGCACATTACGTGCAAATTGACTTGTAAACTTTTAATAAATAGGCCACCAAAATTCTATTTCAATGTCAAATGCTCGCCTACTTTTACGATCTGGCTATTTTTTCGATTGATTGCCAAAATGTATTCTTGACTTAGATTGTATCTATTCGAAATACTGAAAAGAGTCTCACCTGATTGAACCGTGTGGTATTTGAGGGGAATCGAGTAATCTATGTTTTTAATAATAAGCGTTTGTCCAATTTCAATAATATTAGTTTTCAAGTCATTACTATTTCTTAGGTCTTGGATTGTAATGCCATATTTCTTTGAAATAGAAAAGATTGTTTCACCTGCCTTCACTGTATGGGTTTTTAATTTTTTATCGACTAATCCAGTTCTCATTTGAATATTTCCGTCATTCGTTAAAGGCAGTATCTTACTTTCATTATGTTTCTTTTTTACAATCAGCAATTCTCCTACTTCTAAATTTTTTGTATTATCAAAGTCGTTCATAGTGTATAAGTCATTAATGTTAATTCCATACTTTTTTGCAATCGAATAAAAAGTTTCTCCTTTTGCTACACTATGTTTTCCTGATTCTATGACAATTTCATTTTCTGGAGCTACTGGAGAATTCTTGAAAACAGGGTCATTAGTTTTTGAAGCCTCCTTTGTTGAAATCAATTCTTCCGATTTTACCAATACATTAGTAACTTCTTTCCTTAGACCTTGGGAATAAAAGTCTTCATTTAAAACATCTTTACTTTTAGGCTTAGGTAATTCTTCCGAGGTTTGAATGGAGCTAAATTCATTCGAAATATGGGCATAAACCATAGTTTTACTCTCATTTCGAGTTTCTAACACGATCGGTTGCCCATATTTTTGAAGCCAAAGCACTCTCCCTGCTTCTATCCATTCTCCTTCTTTTATTTTGTTTAAAGCTTTGAGATTTTTATACCTTAATCCATACATTTGAGAAACTTCCCAGAGCGTTTGCCCATTTTTAAAAGTATGAAACGCGGCCATCCCGATATCATACTTACTTTGCAAATAGTATACTTGACCAGCATTAAGTTTATCATTTTTTCCCAAATCATTGTACTTTAGAAAATCTTGAAGTTTAATCCCAGCTTTTTTTGCTAAATTAATAATTCCATCTTTTTCTTCTGCCAATATTCCTTTACGGCCATTAATCAAGAAAAAAATAGGATCCCCAGGCTTGATATGGTAAGAAGAAAGGCGTTTTAGCTCTGGAAAAGTCTTCTCACTTTTCAATTTGACATCTTTATTCGCAAGACTCAAATCGTTTAGCGAATTAGAATGTAGGGATTGTGCCATTGAAACGCAACTGATACTTATTAATATTGATAGTAAGATTTCAATTTTCATACTTAGTATAGTTTCACAAAAAAGCTCTTACACTCGATTAATGTAAAAGCCTATTTTTAAAAATTTTGCTTCAAATAAAATTAATGGTGTTCAATAAAAAAAATTAAAGGGACGAATGGAAGGTCTGGTGGGACGAATGCTAGGAATTGAAAAAATTTAACTTTTTAAGTAAGTCATTTTTATAGCTTTTACTTACTGGCA
>DAIQBE010000593.1:0-2545 GCA_036781325.1 Leadbetterella sp.
GAAAAAATTACTATTTTTAACCACCATCATTACCTTTTCGGCATTTGCTCAAAATACGGTAAATACAGCAAATGGAAAAGTGGAAGGCAATGAAAAACATGGGCTACGAATTTTCAAAGGCATTCCCTTTGCCACACCTCCAATTGGCGACTTGCGTTGGAAAGCACCCCAAGCTGTAAAAAATTGGATAGGAATATTAAAATGCACGGAGTTTTCAGCAAGTCCGATGCAAATCTTAACATCTCCAATCACCTACTGGACGGAAGAAT
Source organism: Leadbetterella sp. (assembly GCA_036781325.1). Lineage (GTDB taxonomy): Bacteria > Bacteroidota > Bacteroidia > Cytophagales > Spirosomataceae > Leadbetterella. The sequence continues at coordinate 270 of DAIQBE010000593.1, forward strand.
TTCAACCGATACCAGAGCCTCCAAGCGAAGATTGTTTGTATCTAAATATCTGGACAACAGCAAAAAAAGAAAAACAACCCGTTTTTGTTTGGATTTATGGTGGAGCTTTTCAGAATGGGTCGGCAAACTGTGCTATTTATGATGGTGAAGAAATGGCAAAAAAAGGAGTTGTATTTGTAAGCATTAATTATCGAGTGGGTGTTTTAGGCTTCATGGCTCACCCCGAATTGACCAAAGAGTCTGGCTACAATGCTTCGGGAAATTATGGCTTTTTAGACCAAATGGAAGCCCTTCGTTGGTTACAGAAAAACATTTCAGCTTTTGGAGGCGACCCAAATAACGTAACTATTGCTGGACAATCGGCTGGTGCGGTTAGTGTCTGTGCTTTGGTAGCTTCGCCTTTAACAAAAGGCTTGTTTCATAAAGCTATTGCACAAAGTGGCGGTTTATTGTCGAATTTCAAGAGGAGTAATTTGGAAGAATCTGAGCAGAAAGGAATAAAATTTATGCAAAAAGTAGGGGTAAATTCAATTGCAGAATTACGCAATAAATCGGCTGTCGAATTGCAAAACCTGAGTGGCAACACATTTAGTAACAGCTCTGCCTTAGATGGATATTTTTTGCCAACAAATCTGATGCAACATTTTGAAAAAGGTTTGCATAACGACGTTCCTTTGCTAACTGGATGGACTTCGGATGATGGAGCTATACGTGAAATCGCTCCAATTACTCTTGAAAACTATAAAAATGAAGCAAAAACCAATTTTGGAGATAAAGTAGACGTATTTCTAAGTATTTTTTCAGCTAAAACCGATGAAGAAGCAGTGGCTTTAAAAACTAAATTAGCCATGTTTCAGTCTCGGTCAGTATCCTCGCATTTGTGGGCAGGTTTCAATAAAAAAAGCAAATCATATGTGTATCAATTTAGTCATGTGCCACCAGATAAACCTAATTTTCCCAATTACGGTGCATTTCATTCTTACGAAGTTCCTTATGCTTTGCACTCCCTCAAAAAATGGCATCGCCCTTGGCAACAGAGCGACTGGGATTTAGAAGATAAAATGGCTTCTTATTGGGTCAATTTCGCCAAAACTGGCAATCCAAATGGCAAAGGCTTGCCTGAATGGAAAGCCTACAATAAGGAAACGGGCAATACAATGGAATTTGGAGATAATGTAATTTTGAAAAAAGCAGCATTCAAAAAAGAACTTGATTTTTTGGAAATGGTGTGGAAATAAATTTTATTCTAACGGTCGACTTTAAAGAATGACATCAAAATCTAATTTCTATAAAAATTATATACTTTCAATTATCTTCTCTTTTATTTCGCTCGAAAACTGTAATTAGAAACAGCACACATCATTTAGCAAAGTAGAAAAAAGTATTAATGCCGCTTCATCCTGATCGAAATCAACTTTTGGGTGGTCCAACAGTACGATTTTTGCTAGTCGGCAACCTAGGCACCATTTTGAGCCTTTAAAATTTTTTCCTATTTTTACAAGGTCAGAGGCCAAAAATTGATGGATGCTTAAGGATTATAATAAGACACTACAAAAAATAATATTATGAAAGCCATGATCTTTATATCCATCTTATTGATTTCGCTTGCGTCGGCTGGACAGACAACTGAGGAAAATCGAAATTTGATTTTCGATTCTTTAGATCTTAAAATAATCCAGAGAGCAGATTCTATCTTGTCAGAACCGTCAAAATGGAATAAACAAGATGACAGGGAATGCCATGATGACATAGCCAATGGAAAATACAGCCTTTTTTGTTCCCTATTTAAAGCTTCAATCGATATAACAGGAGCATATGTCCACAGGAGACCTGGAATGCAGTTAGTAAGATTTACTGTTGAGAAATATGAAAATGGAAGAGTTAAGGAACATCGAATCATGGACTGGAATAATCATCCTGACACATCTTTTGAAGAATTAAAAAAAGTTCTAAGAGAGTCAATGGAAGCAGTTAAACAACAATTAAAATAGATTTCGAGCAGGAAACTATGAACTTATTTCCAAACGATAAAATTTAGCGAAGAAGTAGAAATTCGAATCGATAGTTTTAATATTTACTTTTCCCCTATTTTTACAAGGTCAATGGCCAAAAACTGCTGGATAGTTTGAAGTTTTAGCTAACTGCCTTGTTCAACTCAAAAAAAATTAAATAACTCAGGATGTTAGGGGAATAATTCATTAGACAACGAAAAATAAAATTTACCTCATGAAAAAAATCTTAATCACCATTTTATTTATTTCGTTTCAATGTGCATG
>DAIQBE010000594.1:0-2541 GCA_036781325.1 Leadbetterella sp.
AGTGAAACCTTTGTGTTCTTTGTGGTTAAAAAAAAACTGACTGAATATTTACCACAAAGGACACAAGGAAAAGCCACAAAGTTCACGAGGCTTTGTGTTGAAAAAACATGCAAAGATACTCCTAGGAGCATTTTATTCGCCCAGCTTTGTGCCCTTTGTGAAACCTTTGTGCACTTTGTGGTTTAAAAAAAACAGGTAGAATATTCACCACAAAGGACACAAGGAAAGACCACAAAGTTCACGAGGCTTTATGTTGAAAAAATGGAAAGATTATTCTTGGAATTTGATATTCGCCCAGCTTTGTGCCCTTAGTGAAACCTTTGTGTTCTTTGTGGTTAAAAAAAACTGACTGAATATTCACCAGGCATTCAAGTAATAAAGAAAGTCCGAATAAAATCATAAAATTTACTGAAAAGTTGGCAAAAGCTATGTGAAAAGTATATATCTATTTTTTTTACCAATAATTCGCTTTTGAAGAATTGTGGATTAAAATTGGTCTTTTGAAGGTTCGCTCATCATTAACGCAACATTAACAGGCTTTTTTTTGGATAACGGTTTTTAATTTCCAAAATTTACACTTCATTTTATAATTTTAAAAGTAATATGTTTCAACAAAGTCTAAAAGTTTTAAATACCCTTAAGATATGGGGATTTGCCATTCTATTGGTTTTTAGCAGTTGCCAATCAAAATCCCAAGAAGGAGCTTCAAAATCTACTAATTCTACAGAAAACATCAACAAAAACGAAATCACCTGGAATCCCAGCATTGATGACGCTTTAGCTCAAGCCAAAAGCTCTGGAAAACTTTTGTTTGTGGAATGTTATTCTCCCACATGCCCCATTTGCCAAAGTTTAGAGCCATTTTTCAAGAAACCTGAAATAGCGATAAAGTATAATTCAAATTTTATAAATTATAAATTAGATGTGGGCAATGCCGAGCAGGTAAAATTTTTAAATGCTAGAAATATTTGGCTGCCTAGTTTCCCTCAGTTTTTGTTTTTTGATTCCAACGGAAACATCATACATCAGGCCGAAGTTACACCCGAAAACAAATCTTTTATTGCGGCTGCCGATGGTGCCCTTACTCCTGAAAAAAGAGCTTCGAGCTTTAAGAAAAAATTTGAGGCTGGAGACCGCTCCCTAGATTTATTGGTTTCTTTGGCTTCCTATGCACGTGTTACTCGCGATACGGCCGCAAATTTAGCCGCAGCTGAAGAATTATTTAAGATTTACCCGAAAGACCAACTCAACAGCGAAACTAGCTGGAAACTTACCAAAAAATGTGTTAGTGATATTGACAACGGTTTCGCGAAGCATTGGTTTAATAACGTGGCTACTGCCACAGCTTTTGAGAAAAAAGAAGGGCATGATGGAAACGAAAACAATATTTTGGGAGGCATAATCCAAGCTTCTTTATACAGTCCAAGGGGAAGGTTGTATAATTCACAAAAGCTCAATGAAGTTAAAAAATATATGACAAAAGCGGGTGCAGGACAATATGCCGAGGGTGTTACTTGGGAGTTTGAAACTGCGGCACTGATAAAAGAAGGAAAACCAGAAGCTGCACTAGTTATTGGCGAAAAAATAGCCGCAAAGTATATAGCAAATGGGCAGTCCTTGGTCTATATTACTAAAGTCTTTAACGACAAATACCCCAATAAAAACTACGGGACAAAAGCGAGTGGATGGTTGGCAAAAGCAAAGCCACTTTTAAATGAAGATAAGTACTTGGCCGAATACTATTTTGAGTCTGCCAGGCTAAATAAAAATATCGGAAATGTCTCAGCCGCCAAAAAAGATGCTCAAGAAGCTAGAAATTTAGCAACAAAAGCCCAGCTAGATTTAGGAAGATTTTCTGCTTTGCTGGGAAGTTTGTAAGTTATTTTTAATAAAATCTACTTTTGCATTAAGTCAAAAAATATGAAATCAAAATATTTACTCCTTATTATTAATACTTTATATTGAATTCGATTTTCTTTTTATTATCATTAATCCAAATCATTTTATCACCTGAAATTTCATAATTCCAAAGTCCCCCTAATTCACTTGTAAGTGCTATTTCTAGGTCTGTTAATTTTCTTTGGCTAAATACTCCCTCAGCTATATCTTGTCTAATCAAGATTGAATTAATCATTAATTGTTGATTAGATTTGATTGAATATGACAAAGATAATCCAAAAGGACTACTATCATTAATAGACCCTAAACATCCAAAACTATCACTTTTCATGGCTCTCTTTTTGGGTTTACATAAGCTCAAATCAAAATATTTCAATTCAGACTTTATACTCTGAGGCAGGCCTTCCGTTAAACTAATTTCCCATTTATTGTTAATTTCTTCATATTCATTTACTAAAGCATTAATTTCACAATTACTAAATAAGGCGGTCAAAAATACTAATAGGATTAAATTTTTCATTTGTTTAAATTAATTTTTAATGAATTTTCTGAAACTGAACCAAAAACGCCAACTGCGTTAGAAATATTTGATTTGAAGAATATAGGAGCTTCAAATTTTTTAGAAAAGGAAGTCCTTTGCTG
>DAIQBE010000595.1:0-2539 GCA_036781325.1 Leadbetterella sp.
TTGATTATTTTTATAATATTTTATCCTTTTATCATTATTTAATAATATAGAATTGGCATGTTTATAGTATTTGATTTATTTTTGTAAAATATTTATAATCCTATCGTAAAAATACGTTAATTAAGTAAAATTACATTTTATGGATATTGAGATAGTAAAAGAAGACCAATATGTGGTTTTTAAACCACTAGGAGCTGAGTTAAATGATGAAATCACTGCAAAGATTGAAAAATCTATTGCTGGATTTTATGGAAGTGAAGGAAGAATTAATTTCATATTAGATTTACTTGGAATTTCAAGTATTTCTGATTCTGCGGTTAAACTTTTTCAAAAAGTTCAAAAAATTTGTGCAAATGAATCTGGACTTTTTGTTTTAGTGAATACAAATGATGACTTGATAGATGAAGTTTCAGGTAAATGCGAAGAATTTATTCTATTTTTACCTTCTGTGGAGGAGGCAATAGATGGTGTTTTTATGAATGAGCTAGAAAATGATTTTAAAGACGAACATGAAGATGAATTTGGAGGAACGGGAGAAAATGATTATTGAAATTTAAAAATGTAACGTTTTGGAATTTAGAGTTTTAGGAACTGGCTCTGCAACTCCAGTATTAAGTAGAAATCCTTCAGCTTTTGTTTTGAGTATTGACAATTACCTCATTCTAATTGATTGTGGAGAGGGTACTCAATTTCAGTTTTTAAAATACAAAGTTAAGGCTAGTAGAATTAAGCATATCCTAATAAGTCACCTGCATGGCGATCATTATTTCGGTCTCATTGGCCTAATTTGTTCGTTTAACTTGAATAAAAGAACCGAACCCCTCATAATTTTTGGGCCTGCTGGTTTAAATGAAATAATTGTAAGCCAATTGAAATTTTCCAATACAATTTTACATTTTCAATTACAATTTATTAAAACTAATTCAGAGAATCCTGAATTGCTTTTTCATAATGATACTTTCGAGATAAGCACTTTCCCGTTAAAACATAGAATTCCATGCACAGGGTTTGTTATAAAAAGTTTTGGAAGCAAAAGAAAAATTAGGGCAGAACTTTTACCATCAAATTTCCCCATTCCTTATTATAAAATGTTAAAGAATGGAGAAGATGTATTTGATGAATTAACAGGAATAACCTTCAAAAATCAAGAATATACTATTGCTGGAAGTGAAAATAAATATTTTGCCTATTGTTCAGACACAATTTATGATGAAGGAATAATTCAACATATAATTGCCTGTGATTTAATATATCATGAAGCAACTTTTAGCAACGACAACGAATCAAGGGCAACACAAACTTTTCATTCTACTGCTTCTCAAGCCGCATTAATAGCAAAAAAAGCTAGGGCTAAAAAATTAGTTTTGGGTCATTTTTCTTCAAGGTATAAAACAATAGACCATTTCTTGGAAGAAGCAAATGCCATTTTCCCTTCCACATCCTTAGCTATTGAAGGTGAAAGTTATATTATTTAAATATTTTTTATAAAATTTTCTTTACAAACTAAAATGTAAAATTAAAAAATCTACAAAGTCTATGAGAATAGTAGATTATTAAATATTTTTGTAAAAAAAACAGAAAAAGCATGTTAAGCTTTAGAACGGAACTAGAGAATCCAATTGTAGAAAAAGATATAATAGATCTTGAAAAAAAGATTAGATTGTTTCAAATTGGTGAAATTCACGAAGATAAATTTAGGAGTTTGAGGCTAGCTCGTGGTGTTTATGGTCAAAGGCAACATGGAGTTCAGATGGTAAGAATAAAATTACCATATGGAAAAATGACTTTTAAGCAATGGAAAAGAATTGCTGAAGTTTCAGATGAATACTCTACAGGGAACCTTCATTTAACAACTCGTCAAGATGTTCAGATTCATTTTGTTAGTTTAGATAGGACACCAGAGCTATGGGCACAATTAGAGCAAGATAGCGTTACACTTCGAGAAGCTTGTGGTAATACGGTAAGGAATGTAACAGCGTCGGTCACAGCTGGAATAGATATAAATGAGCCATTTGATATCACGCCATATGCGCAGTCATTTTTTGAATATTTTTTAAGAAATCCTATTTGTCAGGAAATGGGAAGAAAGATTAAAATGTCATTTTCAAACACTGATGAAGATACAGCATTAGCCTATATTCATGATTTGGGATTTATTCCGAAAATTAAAGATGGGAAAAAAGGCTTTAAGGTTTTTGTTGGGGGTGGTTTAGGAGCACAACCTAAAATGGCTGATTTAGCGTATGAATTTTTAGAAGAAGATCAAATTATTCCATTTACTGAAGCAGTATTAAGGGTATTTGATAGAAACGGAGAAAGAAATTCAAGAAGTAAAGCTAGAATGAAGTTTTTAGTTCAAAAAATAGGATTTGAAAAATTCATGCAGCTTGTTGAAGAGGAAAGGATTGCTAACAAGAATCAATTTTTTCAAATTAAATCAGATAGTGTTTTGCAAATTCCAACAATAAGAAGAAGTGATTTTGTGATTTCAGAAGATAAAGAATTTGAAGTTTGGAAAGAGACAAACACGTTTGAACAA
>DAIQBE010000596.1:0-2525 GCA_036781325.1 Leadbetterella sp.
TGGATACTTAGCATTGGGGTGTTGGTGTTGGGTTCATTATTAACTGGCGTTTACACGGCTTTTGTCCTTTCAAATTTTAAACCGGTAGAAACCTTAAAGGGGAAATTGTCTAAAACAGCCGGCGGCATACTGCTAAGAAAATCTTTGGTAGTTTCTCAATTTGGAATTTCGGTGGCTTTGGTATTGGCTACTGTGCTTATATACAGTCAGTTGCAATACATGAAAAATAAAGATAAGGGTTTAAATATTAATCGATTATTAATTATAAATGGCCCTGAAATAGGAGTAGATAGTACTTTTAATGGGAGAAAAACCGCCTTTTGGAATGATTTGGCGAAGCAAAGTTTTGTAAAAGAGTACGCTGGCTCAGGCAGTGTGCCCAGCAAAGGATATAATTTTAGAACGGGCGGTTTCACCCAACCTAGCTCTAAAGCAGGTGACGAAGACAAGTCATATGCTTTTAGTATTGTTGGAGAGAGATACTTTGATACCTATGGCATAAAATTGATTGCTGGAAGAAATTTTACCAAAGAAGAATGCGAGGTGGAATGGAACAGCAACAGTAAGGTGATATTAAACCAACAGGCCTTGAAAGAACTAGGCTTTAGTTCTGCTGAAGACGCAATTCGAACAAAAATAAAATGGGATGAACGCTATTTGGAAGTGATTGGCGTAATAAAAGATTATAATCATCTAAGTTTACAAAATAGGATTGATCCAATCATTTTCTATCCTCAGTCTAATGCAGGTTATATTTCAATTAGGCTTTCACCCGATAACATGGCCTCTAAAATCGAAAAAATTAAGGATATTTATAAAAAACATTTTTCTCAAAATCCTTTCGAATATGTGTTTTTGGATGAAAACTTCAATAAAGCATATGCGGTAGAGCAGCAGTATGGTGCTTTATTTTCATCGGCATCTATTTGGGCTATTTTTATAGCTTGTTTGGGATTGTTTGGATTGGCCACGTTTACAGTGGAGTCACGCACCAAAGAAATAGGCATACGAAAAGTTTTAGGTGCTTCTGTAGGTTCTATCATTCGGATGCTGTCAAAAGATTTTATGATATTAATTGGCATAGCCTTGCTTATAGCCTCGCCTATTGCCTATTACTTTATGGAAAAATGGTTGGCCAATTTCCCATATCGAATCAGCATACAATGGTGGCATTTTGCAATTGCTGGAGCATTGGCATTGGTGTTTTCTATGTTTTCTGTCAGCTACCAAGCAATCAAGGCCGCTTTAATGAATCCTGTGAAGAGTTTGAAGACGGAGTAAGTTTGCTGTATGCTTTCAGAAAAAAGTTGCAAAGAAGAGGAATTTTAATCGCTTAAAGTCAAAAATCATGATACGCAATTACCTAAAAATAGCTTGGAGAAATCTCCTTCGCAACAAAATGTTTAGTTTTCTGAACATTTTGGGCTTGACGGTCGGAACAGTTTGTTGTCTTTATATTTTGATTTATGTAAAAAACCAATTTGGTTATGATACCCATTTCAAAGACGCAGAAAATATCTATCGTCTAAGAAGTTATATCGAATTTGCTTCTGATAATACCGCCTTAAATAGTGCAACAAGTTCGCCAGTTATTGCGCCGACAATGAAAAAAGTTTTTCCAGAAGTGCAAGAATACACGCGAGTTCTTAACTTTTTTACTTCCAAAAGTACGATTTTAGGTGTTGAGGGTAAAACCGAAACCTTCACAGAAGAAAAAGGTTATTTGGTGGATTCTACCTTTTTCAAAGTTTTCGATTATAGTTTTATTGAAGGCTCGTCTGAACATTCGCTCGATGCACCATATACGGCAGTTTTATCAACTGAAATTGCGAAAAAACTATTCGGTAATCAAAAAGCTATCAATCAACGTATTAAAATTGGCAATAATATCAACACCACCACTTATACGGTTACAGGAGTGTTTGATGAAACAAACAGTAAATCTCATTTTCAACCCAAATTCTTAGTCAATCTCAATAGCGGAGGGCTTGGCGACTTTGCTCGAAACGATACGGAATGGGGCGGAAATAACTTTATGTATGCCTATTTAAAGCTCAGTCCCCATGTAAATCCTAGCCAATTAGAAGCCAAATTTCCCTCTTTCTTGAAAAAGTATGGTGAAAAACGCATTGTTGAATTAGGTATGAAAAAACAACTTTTTCTACAAAAAATCACGGATATTCATTTGTATTCGAGAGACATAAAAGGTCAAATGGATAAGGTTTCAGACATTTCATTTCTGTATATTTTACTTACGATTGCAGGTTTTATTCAGCTCATTGCATGTATCAATTTTGTTAATCTTACCACCGCCCGTTCGGTGCGTAGAGCCAAAGAAGTAGGTGTGAGAAAAGCAGCTGGAGCTTATCGATACGCATTGATTGGCCAGTTTTTGGGAGAGTCGTTACTCATTGCTTTTATTGCCATATTTTTAGCTTTACCGATTGTCTATTTATTGTTACCATTCCTCAATTCAGTTACTGATAGTAGTGTTAGTATCAATGTTTTAAAAGATTTTGATATTC
>DAIQBE010000597.1:0-2518 GCA_036781325.1 Leadbetterella sp.
TGGGCCTATTTTATTAGAAAAAATAGGAAGCGGATTGAAAATCTTTTCTATCTAGCTTCAAAATAGGGAAGATGTGCAAGAGCAGATGTATGATTGTATTTTTAGTATTTTTATAGTAAATTTACAATACCTATGTTCATTTTTTACAATTTTTATTCACTTCAGTTGCCCACTTTTGCTCGTTTTTAAGTCTAGCATATGAATAGAATTCATCAAATTGCAATTAGCCCAAAATTCAATTTTAATCTTTTGTTTCCCGAAGGATTACTATCTGATTTTGTCTCAATGATATGGGCAAGCGATGGCACACCGCCATATGCACAAGAAAGAATTATTCCTGATGGGGCATGTGTATTGATTTTCAATTTTGGCGATACCGTAGTGAGTGAGGCACAACACATTCAAAAAGACTTTAAAAAGACCCTTTTTACAGGAGTTTTTTCACACTTTAGCAGCATAAACTATATTCCTGATAAACACCAACACAAACAAATTGGTATTATTTTTAAACCTGCAGGTAGTTATCCATTCATTCGAAAACCAATTATTGATTTTAAGAATTTGGCAATTGAGACCGATAGTTTTGATTCGAAACAGTTTGATGAAATTCATGAACGATTAGCCAACGAAACAAGCATCGAAAGAAGATTGTTTCTATTAGAAAATATTCTACTTGGCTTACTAAAAAAGAATTTTGAAGATAATGTTATCCTTGAATTGATTACACTCGTAAAGATGAATCCACAAATGAATATTAAGGATCTTGTTAACAAAACAGGCTACTCACAACAACATTTGAATCGTATTTTAGGAAAATATGCGGGCATGAACGCCAAAGGTTTTCAAAAAATATTTCGTTTAAATGCCGCCATCAAAGCCATTCAAACTACGGCCCTTGAAATGAATCTTACGGATATTGCTTACCGTTTCAATTATTTTGACCAAGCGCATTTTATTCATGATATTAAAGAAATGACTGGCATAGTACCAAAAGAATATCGCTCAGCGCAACAGCCTACCAGTGGTCGTGTAATTTACCTTTAAATAGGTTCATTTTTTACAATTCTCGTTATCCCTTTTGCCATAATTTTGCTTTATCAATCAAAACATTATTACCATGATTCGAAAAGCTTTTTTTTACTTTTTCATCTTTTTGTTTATCTATTTTATCATCGGCGGAGTGATTTTTAATCATTTGGCTAAAGTACAAGTTCCTGACTTTAAGGACTATTTATTAAAAAACAGCAAGTTTCTGAGCAAAGAGGAAGGCTTCACGCAGGAAGTAAAAAATGTTGAAAATGATTGGGTCCATCTAAGGGTATTCCTGTCTCCACGAGCTGAAGGACCTCCTGAACATATCCATGAAAATTTTGATGAATATTTTGTAGTTGAGCAAGGCACTGCCAGTATTTTGGTAGGGGGTAAAAAGCTCATTTTGAAAGCAGGTGAGCATATTGTAATTCCGAAAGGAACTCCCCACAAACCTTTTAACGAAACCAATGAAATCGTGGTGCTTAATGATACTAGTAATCAGCACCCTACGATGCCCTGCGAGTTTGCATATGGCTTAAGCAAATTGTATCCGTATATGGACAAATTCGGATCAGAATCTCCGAAAGTGTTACTGCAATTAGCCGCCCTAGGCAACAGCATAGACACTTGGGTAGTAAAGGCCCCTATCCCTGTTCAAAAAACAATTCGATGGCTGTTAGGACCAACCGCCCGCCTTTTTGGGTACGGAAAATAAGGACTAAACAATGACTAAAAATCAAATCAATAAAAACAATGAAAATTATTCAAAAATTATTCACTTTAGTGATTTTTATTACACTAAGTGCTTGTAGCAAAGAAGATTCAACGACCACTCCCGACCCCACCGCCACAATCGTAGATAAATGGTGGTGTGCCAAAACAGGAACTGGTACCATTTCCTCGCAATATTTCAAATCTGATGGAGCATGGGAACAAGGTTCGAAAGGAGGGAAATTTAATGACACTGGCAAATGGGCCTTATCAGCCGATAAAAAGAAAATCGTTCTCTCCTCGGTACTGGATTATAATAAAAAATCAAAATCTGGTTGGGAATATGATATTGTATCCACTACATCTACGAGTTTGAATATGAATTGGTCAACTTTTAGTGTAAAAATGGACTTGGAAGTTTGTAAATAAACGAATAGAACGAACTTTGTAATAAATGATTGAAAATCATAAATTTGCAGCGAAAAAAGAATACCCTCGCTATGCGAAGGATGTGCATTCCAAGGTGAATATTCCCATGATTGAACGAGGTGGAACATATTGCTTTCCCCATGCATTTATCTCGATTATACTGTTTTGTTTTGTAAAATCTTTTATGGGTACAGAGGCTATGCTTACTTCAATTATTCCTTCATTTCTGACATAATTTGAAGCAATGAATAATCAAAAGATAGTTTACAATTCCAGACCTTAAGGGTTTATGTGAATACAGAGGAATGCCGCCAGATGTAGCTAAGACTAAAAGAAATTTTAAGAG
>DAIQBE010000598.1:0-2518 GCA_036781325.1 Leadbetterella sp.
AATGTTGCCATTAGGTATTGGTTAAAATTTACAGCGTTTAAGCTAAGTACTTGGTTCATTGTCGACTTTTATTTAAGTTATTTTGCAAAGTAGAAAAGATAAAATGATGAGGTCTCTATTCTAATTGGACAATTCATCTATCAATTTCTTCAATTTTTTTAAATGTTTGCCATAAGCATAGTTGAACATCCACCTTGCCCCATAATAGCATAAAGGAACTAAAATTAAAAGAGTAACTCCCAACACAAGCAACATTTTTGGGTTGTACAAAAATGCTTCTACCGATTTGCCCGAACCTTCAACACCACCAAGTATGAAACCACCGGTTGCCGCTATTGGATAAACAAACAAGCCTAATCTTTCCTGTATACGCCACCACTTTTGAAAGCCTAAATAGTTTTTTTGCAACTCATCTTTTAACGAGTTTGTGGAGGAAACGTTTACGTTGATGTTCGTATACAATTTCCAGGTATCAAACCATACCAAAATATTGAAGAGTATTGCTATAACTAGCGCCACATGAACCTGCCAGATCTCTATAAAGTAAAATAATACCACATAAAGGGTGGTAATAAAAACAGCCACTATTAAACCCATTAAGAGATTATTCTTTAATTTTTTTAAAGGCAATTTAGAGTGAAGGTTACTAAAATCTTTTTGCTGAAACATTTTATTCAATGTATCATCACTGCCCCCACTACGTTGCCATACATTTTCAATATCCATTATATATTTTTTAATAGCGTTGCTAACTGCTGTTTTATCCTATGAAGTTTTACTGCGACTAGGTTTGCAGTAATACCAATAATCGCACCTACTTCTTTATTATCGTACCCGTCTAAATGAAGCGAAATAATTGCCCTCTCTGTTTCTGGAAAAGTACGTATAGCCTTGTACAATCTGTCAACTTCATCATTGCCGGATGTGGTAATATATGTTTCTTCAAATTTTGCTGTATCGGTATACTCAATCCTGTTTGTTTTACGCTGAATAGTGAAGATTGTGTTTAAACAAAGGCGATATAACCAGGTGCTGATCTTAGCTTCGCCTCTAAAAGCTCCATATGTTTTCCATGCTTGTAATACTATCTCCTGGTATAGGTCCTTTTTGTCTTCTTCAGTGTTCGCATAAAGATGCACCAGCTTATAAATAATATTCTGGTGCTCTTTAAGCTGTGATAAAAATTCTTTTTCGCTCACTATTTTTTTATATTGACCGGCGTTACTGTATAACCTATATTTTTTAATTGATTTACCAAACCACTTTTACCCACCAAATGTAATGCTCCTACAGCCACAAACAAAGATTGTTCATCCATCAGCCTTGGAAGTTGCTGCATCCAGTAATTATTGCGGTCATCCAATAATGCCTTCATTTCTTCGGGCCTGTAGCTGCTACCATACATCAATTGTTGCAGCTCACCTAGGTTTTCAGTAGTGTAGGCAGTATTCATAATGCCGATCATTTGTTTCAGTCCGTCCTTTTCTTTAAACAATTCACTTAAAAGAGTAACTTGCCTTTGCAGAGTCATCTGTCCAAAAGTGGCTTTTATCTGCATCTGTATAGTTTCTAAGCCTAGTACCTTTTTCCCATCCTTTTTTGCTGCTTGCTGGAAATAAGTATCCAGTTGTACCTCTCCTGTTTGGTTTGGAAAATATTTTTGCTGGGTGATGGCCATTGCAAAAGACATAACAGCAAAAGGACTAAACTGGTTTAGTTGTGCAATATCAAATCCTGCCTCCTCTTTAAACCATTTACTTGCTATTGTGTAAAGTGTATCAGGTAATTCTTTTTGCAAAGTTGAGCCTTTTAGCATCGAGGCTTCCATCATGGGAGCTTGTATACTGCTATCGATCTTCAATTCCCCCACAACGGCATCGCTTGCAGCATAGGCATTTTTAACCGCTTGCAATGTATCTACAAATCCACTGGAAAGGAAGTGATAGGTACCAAAAATATAAGATGGTTTCATTAATCCGTTACCGGTTACTTTCCATAGTAATGCATTGGCGGTGTTGTTTTGTTGAGCTACTAAAACTGATGACCATAATAGGCATAGTACTGCCAGCAAAAAAAAATTTTTCATTTTTTAAATTTTTGAAATGATTGCTTAATGCTTTAAAAAGATGATATAAAACAACCCTGCAAAAGTGAGGGCCAAATGAATCAGCAGCCAACCTTTTTGATACAAGGGTTTTTTCTGCCATTTAACAGAGGGGTTGAATGGGTCGAAAATGAGTGCAATTCCCAAGTTGGAAAATGCCCACTCATAATCGCCTTTTATAAAAAGGTAGATAACGAGTACCATGTAAACGACGTACGCGTATCGGTTAAGCGGGGAGAATTTTGGGGTAGTTCCTGCAGATAGTTCCTGTTTCATAATATTTTTTTTTCTATATAAGTGGCACAAGGGTCCCGATTATTACAGAAACTGAAATTATTTTTAAAAATAGAATTAAGTCATTCGGGGTGGGTGGTATGTGCGTTGGTATTTTTAGTGCTAAAAATAGCGTGGGGT
>DAIQBE010000599.1:0-2516 GCA_036781325.1 Leadbetterella sp.
GCAAGGGGCAATTGTATATGTTGTAGAACTTGAAGGCAACAAAAAAGTGGCTCGATCTAAAGTAGTAACTTCTGGCCTTACCTATGATGGTAAAGTTGAGATAAAATCAGGCCTAAAAGTTGGTGATGTCTTAATTACGGAGGGATATCAAGAAATTGTTGACGGCCAATTGGTAAACTATTAAACTATTATTTACCAATTTTTTATAAAATTAATATATGAAAGATACTAAAAACTTACATGAGTCGGACCAGCTTCCAGAAGCTAAAGGTTTGATTTATAATATGATAGGAGGCTTAGCCAAAAACAAAACAACAGTTTATTTACTCACTATTCTGGTAACTTTTGCTGGCTATTTTATCTTTAATGGCTTGCCAAAAGAACAATTTCCTGAAATAGTGGTTCCGACTATCATTGTACAGACTGTTTATGCTGGTACTACACCAACCGATATCGAAAACCTAATTAATAAGCCTCTAGAAAAGCAGCTAAAATCTGAAAAAGGTGTGAAGACTATTAAGTCTAATGCATTACAAGATATTTCTATTATTTCGGTAGAATTTCAAACGGGTGTAGACGTGCAGGCAGCAAAAGAAAGAGTGAAAAGCGGCATTGATAAAGCCAAAAGAGATTTACCCAAAGACCTTACTCAAGATCCAACGGCTTTAGAAGTTAACTTTTCGGAATTTCCAATTATGAACATTAACGTTTCTGGAAATTTTCCTTTGGGTAAACTTAAAAGTTATGCCGAACAATTACAAGATAAAATTGAAGCCTTGCCTGAAATTACCCGGGTAGATATTATAGGAGCATTGAATCGCGAGGTTCAGATAAACCTGGATATCAACAAAATGAAGTCTTATGGCATAACTTTTTTTGATATTCAATCTGCGGTTCAAGGAGAAAACGTTAATATTTCAGGTGGGGAATTAAATATAAACGATGTTAGGAGAACCTTAAGAGTAGCAGGAGAATTTAAATCAATATCCCAAATAGAAAATTTAATTTTCCGAACTGGTCAAGGAGCCACAGTTAGGCTTGGAGATGTTGCTCAAATTTCAGATTCAAATTCAGAACGCCAAGATTTTGCTAGACTAGACAATAAATCAGTGGTGACATTGAACATTATTAAACGTGGTGGTGAAAACCTTGTAATCGCCTCAGATAAAATTTTCGCTATTCTAGATGAGTTCAAGGCCGGAGAAGTGCCACAAGAGTTAGAAGTAACAGTAACCGCCGATTCCTCTGAAAGAACAAAAGGAGACATTAATGACCTAATAAACACTGTTGTATTAGGTTTTATATTTGTAGTTTTAGTGCTAATGTTTTTCATGGGGGTGCGTGATGCCATCTTTGTAGGTTTATCCGTCCCACTTTCTGCCCTTTTGGCTTTTTACCCACTTTTGCTAATGGGTTTTACCTTAAATACTATTGTACTTTTCGCGTTTTTGCTGGGTTTAGGTATTGTGGTGGATGATGCCATTGTGGTAATTGAAAACTCTCATAGACTTTTTAATCAACATAAAAACTTAAGCATTGTAGAAGCGGTAAAATTGGCTGCTTCCGAAGTATTTGTGCCAGTATTATCAGGAACTTTGACAACCGTTGCTCCATTTTTACCTTTATTATTTTGGAGTGGAATAGTTGGCGAATTCATGAAATATTTGCCTTATACCCTCATATTTACCCTAATAGCCTCTTTAATAGTTGCTTATGTAATGAACCCCATCTTTGCTATTTCTTTTATGAAGCGAGAAGATGAGGAAAAAGCAAGGCCAGTAAACTTTGCGGCCATAAAAAAGCCATTAATGATTCTTTTATCAATTGCTGCGTTTTGTTATGTAATTTCTTTTGGAGGTAACTCAACTTTTAAAGGATTGGCAAATTTTACAATGATGATTACTATACTTTATGTATTTAATCATTACATTCTTACACCGAAAATAATCATCCCTTTTCAGGAAAGGCTTTTACCTAAATTGAAATCTAATTACAAGAAGCTTATTTCATGGCTTATAAAAGGATGGAGGCCGATAATAGCAGTTATGACTATGTTTGTATTATTGGTTTTTACATTCGTAATGATGGGTGTTGTTAAACCAAAAGTGATTTTTTTCCCAAGTGCTGAGCCTGATTATATATATGTTTATAACGTAATGCCCATTGGTACAGATGCACTTAAGACGGACCTCGTGACTCGTGAAATAGAAAAGCGTGTGTTTGAAGTCATTAAGGAAAATAAGGCTGAAATGGCAATTAATTCTGTAATATCCAATGTGGGTAAAAATGCAGGCGATCCCATGAACCAAGACCGAGCGGCTACTCCACACAAATCGAAAGTAACAATAGCTTTTGTTAACAAAATTGATAGGGGGAACATTTCATCACAAGATCTCTTAAATAAAGTAAGAGAAAAGCTAAGTGGCTTAGCTGGTACAGAGATTTCAGTACAGAGAGAAAATAATGGACCTCCCACAGGTAAGCCTATTTCTATTGAGATTATTGGAAAAGAGTTT
>DAIQBE010000600.1:0-1137 GCA_036781325.1 Leadbetterella sp.
TATAGAAAATAGTGCGTTATAGGAATTTTACGAAAAAATGTTTTTAAGTGTTTTAAAGCCTTAACATCGGAGAACAAAGATTGTGGCAATGAACCAAAAACTAGCCCTGAGGGGCAAATGCAAGGTTTGAAGGCGGGGGTGGATTAGTTATGTTTTGCACATTGTTTTGCACATGGGAATAAAAAAAGGAGTCACATTTCTGTAACTCCTTGATAATTAAGCTCCCGAAGCTGGGCTCGAACCAGCGACCCTCTGATTAACAGTCAGATGCTCTAACCAACTGAGCTATTCAAGAATCATGGTGCAAAAGTATAGGGTTTTTAGCTATTTATCAAATAAAATGAAGAAAAAAAATCTATTTTTTTGCATTTTTTTTCTTGATGCCTTTTTAAACTTTTAATTTTCAAGGTTTTAAAATGTATTTCAATTCTCCAATTTAATGGGCTCCACTTTAAAATAAGCCCCACAAGCGCTTGGTTTATCTGTATTTATGTAATCAATTCCCAGGTCTGAAAAAATTTGCCAAGCCTTTTCAGTGTCTGGTGTTCCCCAAAATCGTATTTTTTTATTTAAAGAATGGACTTTCCTTACCACAGCACTTATTTTTGCTTTATCTTCTTCGGAAAGCGTGCCACTTCCATACCATTTAGAAAACTTTTGAAAGCTAAAACTTACCAATGCAACTCTGTCTTTGTCTAGTTGATCTAAACTTTCTAACTCCTGACAATCAAACTTTATATATGCAGGAAAATCTTTATATTCAGAAGGCTTAGGCCTATTTCCAGATATTACAAAACTAATCTTCATGCCTGATTTCTTTTTTGTAAATAGCTCTGGATATTTCTCAATTTCAGATACTAAAGCTTTTAAAGTAGGCTCTGCAGCTGTTTTTAAATCTATCAAAAGCTGGATGTTAGAATTTTTAAAGCGTTTTTGCCTACAAATTTTTGATAGAGGTTCTAAATAAAGTGTGGCAAAAGTAAGGTTTTGCTGAATACTTTTCTCTTCATGTGCCACATACAGATTACCCTCTTTTAAAAAAATATCGGCTTCAATGGATGCACAACCCGCCTTAAAAGCCTCGTAAAAAGGTTCTTTTCTTAAATAATCATTGTGTGAATGTATTCTTTGCTTTTG
>DAIQBE010000600.1:1237-2506 GCA_036781325.1 Leadbetterella sp.
ACCAAATTATTATCTTATTGTAAATTTTGCCACCACAAAATAAACGAATTATAAAACTATATTTTAAAAACAAGATTCTCTATTATTCTATTTTAATTTTCGAAAAAATAAACTTTTAAACTGTATGAAACAAAAAACTAGACCTCTATTTTTCTTATTATTTTGCCTTTTGGCCTGTAACTTAAAAATACATGCCGTCGCTTTTTCGCAGCCAGACAAAATTGTTAAAGGCTCCGTAAAAGATGAAACAAATGGGGACGCTTTAATTGGCTGTACGGTCACAGTTAAAGGAGGAAAACAAGGAGTCACTACAGATGTAAACGGAAATTACAGCATCTCCGTACCTGAGAACAATGCTGTTTTAGTTTTCGCTTATATTGGATACGATTCCAAGGAAATTAATGTTGGCAACCAATCTGTTATTGATATTAATTTAAAAGCCAATACTTCCATGCTAAATGAAGTGGTAGTAATAGGTTACGGAAATACAAAATCAAAAGATGTGACGGGTTCCGTAAAATCTATAAAAAGTGAAAGCTTTAATAAAGGTATTATCAACTCTCCTGAACAGCTTCTTCAAGGTAAAGTGGCTGGAGTAAACATTACAGCGAGTAGTGGTGAGCCAGGTGCAAGATTAAATATTAATGTAAGAGGCCCTGGAGGAGTAAGAACTGGTAGCACACCCCTATTTGTAATCGATGGATTTGCTTTAGACAATTCAAGCGTTGGTGGAGCCACTAACCCACTTACTTTTTTAAACCCTGAAGACATAGAGTCTATTGACGTGCTAAAAGATGCCTCCGCAACGGCTATTTATGGCTCAAGAGGGGCAAACGGTGTAATCTTAATTTCTACAAAAAAAGGGAAAAAAGGTACATCCAACATGAGCTATTCTGGAAACATCGGATTTTCAAAAATGGCAAGACCTTTAGACGTTTTTACGGCAGATGAATTTAGAACAGAAGTTAAAAAAATAGGCCCAAATTTCGTTGATGATGGCGGAAATACGGATTGGCAAAAAGAAATTTCGAGACAAGCTACAACGCAAAACCATAATCTTACGTTAAGCGGCGGAAATGAAAAACTAAAGTACTATGGATCATTTGGAATGCAAAAGCAAGAAGGAATATTAAAAAATAGTGATTTAGATAGGTATAATGGAAGAATAAATTTAAATCAAAATTTCTGGGAGAACAGATTAAGTGTGGATGTGAACCTGAGTGCCTCTACTACCAAAAATAAAAGGCCCCCTATTCAAGGCTTAATTGG
>DAIQBE010000601.1:0-2505 GCA_036781325.1 Leadbetterella sp.
ACTGAAAATCAATAAAAAAAAGATTTTTTTCATGCAAATATTTTAGGTTTTTATGCTTAGGTCTAGATAAATTGGCTTTCAAAGTTCAATATTAACCCTGAAAATTTAAAGTTTGATATTTTTAACCATCAATTAATATAAATTTTTAAATTAAAAACTTGGAAAAGGAAGTATAAACCTATTGCTTAATGGTCATGAGAGAATGTGTTAGCTGTGCCTGTTACTCAGACTAAGTAGGAGTGTCAAACGTTCTTCCGACCGAAATAAAAAAAATACCATTACCAGAATTCGGTATTTTTGTCATATTCAGATTTCAATAATGGATTTATAATTGAATTGGAAAGCAATCTGACTGGAATTGAACTTTGGTTTTGCAAAGAATTACTTTCAACAGATTGAAAGTAATCGAAGGCTTTTGAAGATAAACTAGCTTTAATGAGGTTCATGTGAATGTTGTTTATCCCACCTCAATCAAC
Organism: Leadbetterella sp.; assembly: GCA_036781325.1. Taxonomy (GTDB): domain Bacteria; phylum Bacteroidota; class Bacteroidia; order Cytophagales; family Spirosomataceae; genus Leadbetterella. The sequence continues at coordinate 477 of DAIQBE010000601.1, forward strand.
TCCTGTAAATAAAGCACTAAATCAAGTTTAGACTTGGGGAATATAAAATTTAGAGTATTTATAGTTCTGCAATGGAATAATGATAATAAACCAAATTTAAGACTTTGGCAATAGTGTCTTTTATACTTTTAAAGTAATTTCAAAGGCTCTAAGTTTTTCAAATTTTGCCAGTATTTCTGTTGTTTCATTCTTATTAATTTCTATTTCAAAACTACAAGTAGGGTGGTATTCTTGTCTAATTATTGCTAGATTATATTCTTTTGTTATTTTCATTAAGTCATTTAGGTTTTCGAATGAAAAATTCAGAATCCAACTATCTTTTAAATAAATTGTTTCTATTTCTGCTTCTTTTAATGCCAAAGTAGCCGCCGTTTTATATGCGTTTATTAATCCGGGAACACCTAAAAGCGTACCTCCGAAATATCTTACTACTACTACCAAAACATTACTTATGTTTTGAGAAAGTATAGCATTAAAAATAGGTTTTCCTGCAGACCCTCCAGGCTCTCCATCATCGGAGGTTCTAAAGTTATTGGAATCAATTCCAATTTTATAGGCATAGCAAAAGTGGCGTGCTTTGGTGTGAATGTCTCTCAAAGCTTTAAGATAGCTTTTTAATTGCTCTTCATTTTGGAAAGGATACGCATAGGAAATAAATCGACTCCCTTTATCTTTAAATTCTGCTTCTGTTGTGTTTTTAATAGTATTATATTGGTACATGGAATACTTTTTTAAACAAAAAAGCCTCCATGGGTATTTCCAAGGAGGCTTTCAATAAGGCAAGAATTATTTTTTTGGAGCTGGAGCCGCTGTACCTGTCGCAGGTTTGTCAGTGGCAGGAGGAGTAACACCCATTTTCTTGAAAACCAAGTTTGTAATATTGTCGCTTTCAGGTGCAACTAAGATTACTGGGGTTGTACCATATCCAGCATCAGAATTTAATACAAAAGTATACGCATTTTCCTTTGCAACAGCATCAATTGCCGTTTGGATTTTCTCCATAATTGGAGCGATTAATTCTTGTTGTTTGCGAGACAAAGCACCTTCAGCATTTTGTTGAAGCTCTTGCAATTCATTTTGTTTGTTTTGAAGCGTCTTTTCTTTATCTGCTTTTATTACAGTTGACATAGAAGCAGAATTTTTTTGATAATCTTCGTACAATTTCTGAGCTTCTGCTAATTTGTCTTGATACAGTTTATCATATTGAGCTTTTTCAGTACTTAATTTTGTTTGAATATCTTTTGATTCAGGTAAGTTTTGTAAAATAAACTCAACATTTGTGTATCCTAACTTAAAATTCTGAGCGTTGATGCTTAAACTTGCTAATAAAGTTAAAGCGGTAATAAATAATTTGATTTTCATTTTTGTTTTATTAATAAATTAATTTGGTTTACTTACTTTTTTTTTAAATTTAAACCCATGTCTTCAATTATATAATCGGTATAATCGTGTCTAGGGTCCGCATAAATCATACTTAAGTCCGATGCTTTGTCAAAGATAAAACTAAGTTTATATTTTCTTGCAATTTTTTCAGAGGTTTTATAGATTTCATCCATAATTGGCTTTAAAATCTCCTTTTTTTTCTGAAAAAGCTGTCCGTTAATTCCAAAAACGTTGTTGTTTAACGATTTTAGTTCTTCTTCTTTTTTATCTATTTCAAACAATTTATCTTTCTTCATTTCAGGTGTAAAAAGAATTTCCTCTTGTTGGTATTTTTCTTTTAACTTTTCTATTTCTGTATATTTACTTTGAATATCTTTAGACCATTTATCAGTAAATTGATTCAACAATTCTTCTGCCTTTTTATATTCGGGCATTTTATTAATAATATATTCTGTATCTATATACCCAAATTTTTGAGCATTGCTACAAAAGCTAATCAAAGTCAAAAATAAAAATAATATCTTAAATTGCATTAAAATTTATATTTAAACTACATAATTTTATTTATAGGTTTTATGTCAGTTTTGACATTTTTTACCATAAATAGTTTCAATTTATTTTAATATTTAACAAGAACTTAACAAAT
>DAIQBE010000602.1:0-2496 GCA_036781325.1 Leadbetterella sp.
TCGACACCCCAACTTTAACAGGAGAAGACATTTATCTTAAAGAAGAATTTATTAAGCTAATAGATGCTAGAGCAGTTGATATGGTGCATCCAGATTTGGCAAGTTCGGGTGGTTTAATTGAAACCAAAAAAATTGGTGATTATGCCGAAGAAAATGGAATACCAATGGCCATGCACTTTGCTGGTACTCCAGTTTCATTTATGGCTAATGTCCATTGTGCAGCAGCCACAGAAAACTTTATTGCTTTAGAGCATCATGGTCTGGATGTACCTTGGTGGAACGACATCATCACAGGTTCAAATGGGAAAGCACTATTTGACAATGGATTTGTAAAAGTACCAGAAACCCCAGGATTGGGAGTTGAGCTAAACGAAAAAGTAATCAAGGAACATCTTTTGCCGGGCGAATTGTATTTTGCCCCAACCAATGAATGGGACAAAATAGATAGCCACGATAGAACTTGGAGTTAAACAAAAAATAATATAGCTTAGGGGTATATTTACCCTTAAGCCTTATTTAATACTATATATGAAACTAAAAGATTACTGGTACACTCTTACAATCATAGGTATTGTTGTAATTGGCTATATTTACTCTGATCATTTCTTGACGATAAATGGTATCAAACTAAACACATTTATTAAACCCGTACTTCAATTAATTATGTTTGGCATGGGAGCCACAATGAGTATGGGAGATTTTACTGAGATTTTCAAAGCGCCTAAAAAAGTATTTATAGGTTTAGTCTGTCAATTTTCGATAATGCCTTTTCTTGGATTCTTCTTATCTAGAGCTTTTGATTTTCCAACAGAAGTTGCTGCAGGAATAGTGCTAATTGGTGCAAGTCCAAGCGGTTTAGCTTCTAATGTGATGTGCCTTATGGCTAAAGCCAATGTAGCATTATCTATTACTATTACCACAATGGCTACTTTATTGGCTCCAATCATGACTCCTTTTCTGATGAAAACCTTAGGTGGCGGTTTGATACAAGTTGATTTTTTAAAAATGTTTTGGGATATGGCTCAATTAGTATTAATCCCAATTTTCGTTGGCTTAGTTATTAATAAATTATTCAAAGACTTTGTTCAAAGAATTAAAATAATATTGCCTTACGTTTCAATGTTAGGAATAGCTTATATCATACTCACGGTTACTGCCTCTGGAAAAGATTCTTTAAAGTCAGTTGGCTTACTATTAATATTAGTGGTAGCCATTCACAATATTGGAGGGTATTTCTTAGGATATTTTTCTGCAAAAGCTTTAAAAATGAATGAGGCTGATTGCCGAGCAGTTGCGCTAGAGGTTGGGATGCAAAATGCAGGATTAGCTTCTGCATTGGCAAATGAAATGGGCAAAATAGCCACTGTAGGTTTGGCAGCAACCATTTTTGGTCCATTTATGAATGTAACTGGCTCAATGTTAGGTAATTATTGGGGAAACAATCCAAAAAAAAATAATAGCTAAATCAAAATTCTTGAAAAATGAAAATAAAAACATTCCTTTGCTTTTTTTTAATTTTAGGAATTTCTAAAATATATGCTCAGCAAATTTCTAAAGAATACCTTCTTCAATTAACCCGAGAATGGAAAGGAGAACGTTTTGCCGATGGCAGACCAAAAGTACCTGATGCACTTTTGACGAGACTGAAGAAAGCTACCTTAGAAGAAGCTTGGGCGGTACTTAGAAACAAAAACTACAAGTATCAATACGAAGGCAATTGGCAGCTGATTAATCCTGACTCTGTTTTAGTTGGAAGAGCAGTAACCGCAATTTTTACTCCAGGAAGACCAGATATCCAAACCGCAATTGACGACAAAGGTCATCAAAATGAGGGCAGGGTAAAATCACAAAATTCTTGGCCCATTGATTTACTGGTAAAAGGCGATGTTTATGTAGTAGACCAATTTGGAGCATATGCTGACGGCCCAACAATTGGTGATAATTTGGGTAATTCAATTTATGCCAAAACTGGTAATGGCATTGTCTATGATGGAGCGGTTCGTGACATTAACGGTCTAAAAGAAATTGGCGGATTTACTTCCTTTTTTAGATCTTATCATCCCTCCCATCATTTAAATAATGCAAGCAACGCGTTAAATACGACTTTGGTAGGAATTAATCAACCCACCAGAATAGGTGCCGCCACAGTTATGCCAGGAGATATTGTTTTTGGTCGTGATGGTGGAGTATTATTTATTCCGCCTCACCTAGTAGAAGAATGCGTAAAAGTCTCGGAAATTGTTAGACTTAGAGATATGTTTGGTCACATGCGTTTACGAGAACAAAAATATACTCCTGGACAAATTGATTCTCGTTGGTCAGCAGATATAGAAAAAGATTTTTCGAAATGGCTTAATGACAATAAGGCAAAACTACCGGTTCCGATGGAACAAATACAGGAGATGTTAAAAGGCAGGACTTGGTAATATGTAATCATTTAGTTATCTATTTTCAATTAAAATGGATTTTCAAACTATGAATTTTATTAAGTAGTAG
>DAIQBE010000603.1:0-2491 GCA_036781325.1 Leadbetterella sp.
AATTAAAGTTCTTTCACAATAAAACAAACAAATAATTCATTTTAATATTAAATTGTAGTTATTTATTTTTTCCAACAAAATGCTATTTTTGTACTTGTATTCGTCTTGTGTGTTTATATAACCCTATACTATTAGAGCTACCACTGACAAATGAGAACTTTTATTTCTTATGTTATATCTGTAATTAAAATCCTTGAAATTAATTACAAGAAATTTTTTTTAGTTTTTAATTTATTGCTAACTCCAGATACTACTTTTTTCCTAATTGGATTTTTTCAATAATACTTAAAATACTATTTTTTATCCTAGAATTTGAAAATAAATTTGATTTTTTATATTCCCGATTTATCCAGCCATTTTGGGGTATTTTGAATAGGGACGAAAGCCTCCATTTTCGACAACAAACCATCAATTGTTTCATCAACTATTAGCAATGCCCTATTTTCTGCTCTTAAAAATCCCTCCTCCACCATTACATCGAGTTGTTGAATGAGATGATCATAAAAATGATTTACATTTAATAGTCCAACAGGTTTATTATGTAAACCAAGCTGTGACCAAGACATAATTTCGAAAAGTTCATCCATACTGCCATATCCTCCAGGAATGGTTATTATTGCATCACATAGTTCCTCCATCAAAGCCTTACGTTGGTGCATAGTATCAACTTTTATTACTTCCGTAAGATTTGGATTACCTACTTCTAGTTTATCAAGAAAATGAGGAATTATTCCAGTTACCTCACCACCATTGTTCATAACAGTAGTTGAAATCTCACCCATTAAACCCAAGCTTCCACCGCCATAAATAAGTCGGATTCCTTTTTTTACAAATATTAAACCTAGGTTTTTGGCAGTTTCTTTATAGATAGGTTTATTTCCAGAATTTGCCCCGCAATACACTAAAATAGCTTTCATTTATCTTTTATTTTTTTTCAGTGCGAATTTAAGCCTTATCTTCTTTGGTAAAAAACGAAATTTATTTCTTTCTCAAATATTCATCTGTAAAATGCTGCTTTTTTATGGCCGTAGAAAACTTTTCTTCGTTATATATAGCTGATTTCCCTTTAGGAATAGATAAGGATTGCCATTCTTTGTCCAAAATCATCTTGCCTATGAAAACAATCTGGCCGATATGATAAGGGTAATGTGCCAATTGTCTATTTAATGCCTCTAGAATACTATGTCCCTGGTTCCTAATATAAATTGTTTGATTGAAATTTTTCTCATTTATCATATCCAATGCATCAAAAAAGCACTTCCATCCCTTGTTCCATGCTCCCAACAATTCTTCTTTGCTTAGCATTGTACCTTCAAATTCACTTTCTCTATTTCTAGAGGCCTTTTCTCCATCGGTTGTTAAAAAATCTGTCCATCTGGAAAGCATATTTCCAGAGAGATGCATAATAATGTTTGCAATACTATTACTTTCTGGATTATACTGCCAAAAAAGATATTTTTCTTCCACTTGCTCAAACGTTCTTTCGGCTAGGAACTTATAATATTGCATTTGCTTTTTCACACTATCCAAATATTCAGTTATCATTTTTTTTGTATTTGATACATTTTCAGTAAATTTAACCGAATTTTCAAAATTATCGTTTGTCAAATTCAAATTCAACCCCAATCCATTAAAATTATGCTCAAATTGGTATTCTCCCTTGTGTTTATCTCATTTCTTGGATTTGCCAATCCTTCCTATGGGCAAAAAAAACCTCTTGTCGTTTTTGTTTGTGGAGATCATGAATATGGGGGAGAGCAAACATTACCATTAATTGCTGCCGAACTTGAAAAGAATTATGGTTTTGCCACTAAAGTATTAACAGCTTATCCTAATCAAAATTCCGAAAAAAATATTCCTGGACTTGAAATTTTAAAAAATGCTGATCTGGCGGTTTTTTTTCTGCGTTGGAGGCAATTGCCCAATGACCAACTAGCATATATTGAGGAATATTTAAAATCTGGAAAACCAGTAATGGGATTTAGAACCACAACTCACGCTTTTAATTTTCCAAAAGGCCATGAATCAGAAAAATGGAATGCTTTTGGTGAATTCGCATTCAACTCACCACCAGGCTGGGGAGGAAAAGCGGGTCATACACATTATGGACACACAAGTTCTACAGATGTTACAATACTATCAGCTGCTAAAACACATCCTATCTTAACTGGGGTTGTTTCTTCTTTCCATGCCCGTTCTTGGTTATATAAAGTTCAACCTAATTTTCCATCCAACGGATCGGAGTGGTTGCTTATGGGGAAATCTGTTAAACCTGAAAGAGAAGCAATAGACAATCCTGTAGCTTGGACAGGAATAAATTCATTTGGTGGGAAAGTCTTTTTCACCACTTTAGGGCACCCGGAGGATTTTCAATTAGAAGCAATGCAGAGGTTGGTAATCAACGCTATTCATTGGGAACTTGGCAAAAAAGTGCCCAAAAAATGGAAAGGGAAAATACAAATAAATGTTCCTTACAGAGGGATAGTTAATT
>DAIQBE010000604.1:0-2488 GCA_036781325.1 Leadbetterella sp.
TCCCAAAACTTTTATTCAATACGTTACAAAAGGAAAATCTTTGGCAGAAATAGCAGTTGAATTAACTGTTGATATTAATGACCTCAGAAAATACAATCCTTGGATTTATGGCCCTAATATTCCAAGCGATAAGGATTATAGCATCCTAATTTTAAGCAATACAACAGATTCAAACGAAATTCAAGAAAAAATAAAAAAACGCACAGATTTAATGGGAATTGATGTAGGTTTCCCACAGTTGAAAAGAATAACTATGGTTTCTACTTCACCTGATTCTCCAATTTTTTATGAAATAAATGGCAAAAAAGGAATTCTTTCCCAGCCAGGAGAGGAAGTAGCACAAATGTCTGCAAAATCAAAAATCAAAATAGGGAAATTTTTGTCTTTCAACAACATGAGTGACAAAGATATAGCTAAGGCAGGTAGTGTGTATTATTTGCAAAAGAAAAATAAAAAAGCCAAAGTACCTTTTCATACAGTTCTCGGAGAACAAACATTATGGGATGTTTCTCAAATGTATGGAGTTCAACTTAAGTATTTATTGAAGTACAACAGAATGAAGAACTCCGAGATATTACAACCTGGCAGAATTATTTGGATGCAAAAAACAAGACCTAAAAATCAGCCAATTGAAGTTATTCAAGAAGCAATACCGGACAGAGACAAATTGCCTTTAAAAGAAACTTTTGAAAAAAAGGAAGAAGTTGCAAAAGTTGAAAAAACAATAAAACCAAAAGAAAATAGTAATAAGCCAGAAAAAGAAGTTATACCAACTCAACAAATAGTAAAAGAAAAAGAAGCTTTAAAAATTGAAGATCCAATTTTTGATACAAAGCCAGTAAAAGATATTCCAAAAAAAGAGACAAAACCAGAAAAAGATATTCCAAAAAAAGAAAATAAAGTAGTATCAGAAACCCCTAAAAAAATTATTGAATCAAAAAGTTCAATTAATACACATACTGTAAAACAAGGGGAAACTTTATTTTCAATTTCAAAAAAATATAACCTTACTATTAGTCAATTAAGGAGTATTAATGGCCTAAAAGAAAATGAATCTATTAGTGTAAACCAAGTTTTAAAAGTTAATCTTACTAATGCTTTGGCAGCTGCTGAAAAAGAATTACTAAACTCTAAAAATGAACCTGAAAAAATAGAAACACTTAATAGTCCTAAACCATTAGCTACTAAGCCCGAGGTTCTAAAAAATTCGAGTACCACAAAAAAAACACATATTGTTTCAGCAGGAGAAACACTCTTTTCGATTTCTAAAAAGTATAATGTATCCATAAAAAACATCCAGAATTGGAATGTACTTAGCGATAGTGAAATAAAAATTGGCCAAACATTAATTATTGGAACAAATGATGAATTAAAAACATCTGCTACTTTTGAAAATAAAAAACCAACTAATAATTCTACTCAAGCCTCTTCCATAATTCATAAAGTGTCTGCGAATGAAACATTATTTAGCATTTCAAAAAAATATGGTGTTTCTGTTTCAGATTTAAAAAAATGGAATGACCTATCAGACAATACTATTAAAGCGGGGGAAAAACTAATTATTAAGAATTAATGATATTAATTGAAGAAACTTGCATTAGTGATGATATTGCGGAGAAGTTTTTTGTTTGTAATCTATCAAAATGCAAAGGGGCTTGCTGTGTAGAGGGTGATCTTGGTGCACCATTAGAAAATGTGGAATTGCCCATTTTAGATGAAATATTTGAACAAATTAAACCATACCTATCCAAGCCAGGCATTGAAGCCATTAAAAAGCAAGGAAAATACATTAAAGATTGGGAAGGTGATTTTTCTACCCCTACAATAAATGACAAAGAGTGTGCTTATTCGCTTTATGATGAAAATGGAATTCTAAAATGTGGAATTGAACAGGCCTACAATGCTGGGGTTACCGAATTCAAAAAACCAATATCTTGCCATCTATATCCAATTAGAATCACAAAATATGACAATTATCATGCGTTAAATTATGATCGTTGGAGTATTTGCAGCGATGCTTGCGATCTTGGTGGACAGTTAGGAATTCCCTTATATATATTTCTTAAAGAACCATTAATCAGAGCTTATGGAGAAGAATGGTACGACCTTCTGAAAAAGGAAATTGAAAATGCAAAAATTTGAAGAAGTTTATGAAGTGGTTAAACTAATTCCACTTGGAAAAGTAACAAGCTATGGGGCGATAGCAAAATACCTTAGTACTGGAGCACGTATGGTGGGTTGGGCTATGAACTCTTCACATAATTTAAATATTCCAGCACATCGAGTTGTAAATTTTAAAGGTGTTTTAACTGGAAAAAACCATTTTTCAAACCCATTTTTAATGCAAGAATTATTAGAAAAAGAAGGACATAAAGTAGTAAATAATCAATTAATAAATTTCAAAGAAGTGTTTTGGGACCCCAGATTAGCTTTAGAATAATAAGATTTTTATAAATGCAAATATCTTACCTTTATAAAAAAAGTACTT
>DAIQBE010000605.1:0-2485 GCA_036781325.1 Leadbetterella sp.
AAAAAAGATGATTTAATAGGCCTATTTTTATTTTTAGGAGAGCTAATTTATTGTAATTCTTTGACGAAAATAGAATGAATTTCTTTTTTATGATTTTTATTTTTAGCTTAGATTAAAATTTAAAAATCATGAAGCAAATAGTTTCTATTCTTCTTTTATTTGCCTTTATTCAAACATATGGGCAAAACAAAACCACTGCCATGTTTATTGATAAATTATCTTTAGTTTCTTCTGATTCCAGAATTGAAGTAAATGAAAAAGGGGATACTGTGTTAATTTCTGAATTTTCTAATCCAAATATAAAGCTTCAAACAAATTCTGGTTTGACTAAAACCTATAAAGGTACTCCATTCTTTAATAACGGGTGGTTTTCAGGTTCAATGATTTTGGATGGTTCGGTAGCTAACAAAGGGTTAATGGCGTTTAATTTAATAACAAATACGCTATATTTTTCTGTAGGTGAAAAACAGAATGCTATTGAGATTAAACCCGATGAGTTTACAATTAAAGGAATAGTTTTTAGAAAATATACTAAACAGTATGTTGCCGCAGGAGAAATATATTACCAGAAATTAGTAGAAGGAGAATTTGAGCTTTTTAAACAATTTTATTGTAAATATAATCCAAGAAATGTAGGAGACACCAACGGTTACGAAATGTCTGGAGATGGTTTTGAAGGATATTTCGAAAAGGAACTGATTTATTATACGATTTACAATAATAAAATGGAAAGAGTGGGTAAAAAATTCAGTGTATTTGGTGAAAATGAAGAAAAGGCAAAAAACTTTGCAAAAAACAATAATTTGGGTTTAAAAAAAGAAAATGATTTAATTAAAATAGTAAAGTTTCTTAATCAGAAGACCCTTTGAAAATTTTGATTTAAGCTCTGTCTAATTTATTATTTATAGAATTCTACTAATTTCTCGTAGCTTAAAAGACCCGCTTTAGTATCCTCCAATTTGCCTTCGGAATTATAGAAATAAGTTACAGGCCAAGACCTTATACCTAATTTTTCAAATGCTTGGGTAGTTTTATAAAAACTACCTTTGAAATTGCGATCACGTATTGATTTTAAAATTGTATTGCTATCTTCCTCCGATATATAAATGAAATTTACTTTTCCTGCTAATTCACTTTGAGCTTTTTGAAACGCTGGCATCTCTTTAATGCAGGTGCCACACCAAGTTGCCCAAAAGTTTATCACTAAAGGTTTGCTTTTATAGGTATCCAGATCTATTGAATTTCCATTTAAATCTACAATTTCTAAAGAATTAATTTCTATAGATTTTGGACTATATCTATAATAGTAAATGGCAATTCCCACTAATAAAAAAATAGGGAAACTTAATTTTTTCAATAAATTCATCTTTTAAAGAATTGTTTTAGTATTAAATAATGGATTAAGAAAGAGTAAAAATAAGTTGGATAGTTTAAATAATTCAATATAATTTAAAAGTATTTATTTTACAAATTTGATTATTTTTTGGATGGTGTTTCCCCTTTTTTAAATCTTATATTTGCAAATAAATGAAATTTTACAATTTAAACCATTTTCAATGAGAAAACTTTTCTTTCTTCTTGTTATTTTTCTAGGTTCAACTACATTCATCTATTCACAATTGTTGTTAAAGGAAAATTTTATTTATCCTGACAATTCAAATTTAACAGCAAATGGATGGAGAGCACACAGTGGAGCCGGCACAAATCCTATTAAGGTTTTAGAGGATGGATTAACCTATCCTTTTAATTACTCGACCATTAGTAATGGAATAGGCAATGCCATAAAATTACAAACTTCTGGGGAAGATGTTAATAAAACCTTTGGTGCTGTTACTTCAGGTACAGTTTATTTTCATTTTTATTTAAATGTAGCAAGCGCTAGCACGGAAGGGGATTATATAATTCATTTAGGTCCGTCGGTGTTGGACACTGTTTTTAGAGCAAGAGTTTTTATAAAAAGATTTGGAACAGACGCATATCAAATAGGAATTTCAAAAACAGGAAGGAATGCAATTTACAGCTCTTTTTCGATTAAATATAATGTTGTAACTGGGTTTATAGCATCTTATAAATTTAATTCGGCTACCAATTCGGATGATATTGTGAGTCTCGGTCTATATAACTTGGATAAGCCTGACGTCGTAACTGGAGCAGGAGAATTAGATACCAGAGTGGATATTGGTTCGATTGCTTTTAGGCAGGGTTCTACAGCCACTTCACCAAACGTAACTATAGATGCTATTCGGGTGGCATTAGACAAAGAAAGTATTTTTAGCACTGCTATAGAAAAAGGTATTATGTGGGAAGATTATAAACCCACAATTTTTCCATCCACTATCCTTGGGAAACCCTCCAACACTATTTCTCAAGTTATTGGTGCAAGAAGAGGGCTTACGAGTACGGATACCATTGTAATAACTCCTCCAGAAGTTTCTGTTTGGCCATATGATTCAATAATAGGACAACAGAAAACAGCTCTGAGGAC
>DAIQBE010000606.1:0-2479 GCA_036781325.1 Leadbetterella sp.
CCTGGTTTTCTGTCACAAAATGGTTAGAAAGCTTTGCTTATAAAACAGAAGTTACGTGGGATGTTTTTGTTTTGGCGTCTATATTTACTATTGTAATTTCATGGTTATCGGTCAGCTACCAAGCCATAAAAGCCGCTATGATGAATCCTGTAAAGAGTTTGAATACGGAGTAAATAAACCACTAATTCGAGAATTTATATTGATTTCGTGGCAAAAAACAAAATAGTATGATACAAAATTATTTTAAAATCGCTTGGAGAAGCCTCCTGAAAAACAAAGTTATGTTTGCAATAAACGTAACAGGCTTGGCCATTGGTATTGCAACTTGCTTAATCATTTCACTTTTTGTAGTTGACGAACTTTCGTATGATCGTTTCAACGAAAAAGCCAATCAGATTGTAAGAATTAATTTTGATGCAAAAATTGGAGATGAAATTATTAAAGAATCCAGTGTGATGGCTCCGGTTGCGGCAACATTTAAAAGAGAGTTGCCAGACGTAATTAATTCTACTCGCTTACTAAAAACGGCCGAAAAAGCGAGAGTAATTTATAACAATAAAACGATTAGAAAAGGGAAAATGGCTTTGGTGGATGCTAGTTTTTTCGATATTTTCACAATTCAGTTTTTAAAAGGAGATCCGAAAACAGCTTTAATAAAACCTAATACTGTGGTTTTGACGGCAAATCTAGCACAAACTTATTTCGGAAAAGCAGACCCCATAAATAAAATTCTCGAAATAAAAGATCATGGTGTATATGGAAAAGATGGATATTTGAAATTGGATGGGCTCTTCACTGTTACTGGAGTTATAGAGGAAATTCCAAAGAATGCTCATTTTCACTTTGACCTTTTTACCTCCATGGCAAGTAATCCAGATGCGATTAGTGAGAGCTGGATGAATGGGAATTATTCTACCTATTTGGAGATTTCAAAAGGCACAAATTTGGCACAAATAGAAACTAAAATTCACCGCATTACAGAAAAATATATGAGTCCTCAATTGAAAAATGCACTAGGATTGAGCTACAAAGAATTTTTAGCAAAAGGAAATCGAGTAGGATTTTTTCTTCAACCGTTAACAGAGATTCATTTACAATCAAATTCAAAATTTGAACTAGAGCCAGGAGGAGACATTAAAACAGTGTATATTTTCACGGTAGTTGCATCGTTTATGCTATTGATTGCCTGTATAAATTTTATGAATCTTTCCACTGCGAATGCCTCCAAACGGGTAAAAGAAATAGGAATGCGAAAAGTTTTAGGGTCAAAGAAAAATCAATTGGTTTTTCAGTTTTTGACAGAATCGTTCATTTCAACCTTAGTGGCTATGTTTTTGGCTGCTTTCTTTTTCTTTATTAGTATTCCATATTTTAATCAAATTTCAGGTAAAGTATATGGTTTAGAAGATTTATTTACTCCCCAAGTTTTGTTTATAATCCTAATTTTAACGGTTATTATTAGCCTAATAGCTGGTGCTTATCCCGCTTTTTTCATGTCTAATTTTAAACCCTTGCAAGCATTAAAAAATCGATTTGCAGGTGGAAGCAGCAAAGGAGTTAGAAGCGGCCTAGTTGTTTTTCAATTTGCTATTTCTGCTACTTTAATAATTTGTACTTTGGTAGTAAGCCAACAAATGCACTTTATTCAAAATAAGGATATTGGCTACGACAGAAATCAATTGATAGTGATTAGAGAAGCGGGTCATCTTAAAGATAATTTTGAGGCATTTAAAGATGAAATAAAAAAGGATGCTAGGGTTAAAAGCTTAACAACCTCTTCTTTTGTTCCAGCCGGGCCTACCAACGATTATCTGTCCTTAGTAACTCCAGTCGATGATGCTATGAAACAAATACGAACAAAAATTTATGACATTGATGAAGAGTATATTCCCACCTTAGGGATGAAACTTTTACAAGGCAGAAATTTTGAAAAACAAAATAGTAAAGAACAAAACAATATCATTATAAATGAAACTGCGGTAAAGACCTTAGGTTTAAAATCTAATCCCATTGGGCAATCGATTTTTGAGAACACCAATCAAGAACCTAAGAAGAAATTATTAACAATCGTAGGTGTAATTAAAGATTTTCATGCCCGTTCCTTGCACGAGAAAATTGATCCTTTAATTATGAAATACAAGCCCTATTATGGCCTGATTATCAAGACAAATTCTCAAGATGCGGCTGGTTTAATTAACGCCATGAAAACCAAATGGGCATCTTATGGCACAAACGAGGATTTTAATTATTCTTTTTTGGATGAGCTGTATAATGAAACCTATACGAAAGAAGCCAATATGAATTCTATTCTGAAAGTTTTTGCATTTCTAACTATTTTTGTGGCTTGTTTAGGTTTATTTGGATTAATTACCTTCACTACCGAGCAACGATTTAAAGAAATTGGTATTCGAAAAGTTCTTGGCTCTTCCATTCTTCAGATAGTGGGTTTGCTGTCTAAAGATTTTCTAAAATTAATTTT
>DAIQBE010000607.1:0-2474 GCA_036781325.1 Leadbetterella sp.
TTACTTCTTTTTTTATTTTCAAGTAATGGAACCATGCTTTCTCCATTTAAAGTACTGGGATTTTTGATATTAGTTAGTTGAGTAAGAGTAGGGAAAATATCTACAAACTCTACAATTTCCTTGATTCTTTGACCTTGGGAATTTTGAGGAACTTTTAAAATCATAGTGGCAGTCAATGAAGAAGAAAAAGTACAATGCTTATTCCACATTTTATGGTCTCCTAAATTCCATCCATGGTCTCCAATTAAGACCACTATGGTATTTTTATCCATTCCAGAACTTTTCAGCTCATCTAAAACTTTACCGATCTGAGCATCTACATAAGATACCGAGGCATAATACCCATGGATAAGCTTTCGAGCCAATGCATCAGATATTTCCCCTTTTTTGGGAACTCCATGATAGTTTCGAAGCTCTCCAGAATTATGATAAGCATTTTTTGGAGTGGTTTCGGGTTGAAAATAATTTTTAGGTAATTGAATTTTCGTACTATCGTACATTTCCCAATATTTTTTAGGGGCGTTAAACGGCAAATGTGGCTTATGGACACCCATCGCTAAGAAAAAAGGTTTTCCATTTTTCTTGAATTTTCTCAAATCTTCAATAACTTTCATAGCCATTTTTCCGTCTTTGTAGTCCAAATCTGAAGTTGCGTCTGCTTCATAGGGATATCCCCGTTGGCCTTTTACGCTTACGAGTAATTTATTTTCTACACTTACATAGTCAAACTCATTAGCCGAAGGTGCCGTCCAAATTTCGTCCCAAGCACTAGCTTCATCTTCTTTATTATGAAATATTTTACCATTGGATATCGTCTCATATCCATTTTCCTTAAAAATTCGGGGCATTGAAGTTGCCCCGGGATAATGCTGATTTAGATAGTCATAGGCGCTATAAAATCTAAAACGACCGGGCCTAATTCCTGACATTATACTGGCTCTTGAAGCTCCACACACCGGAATATTACAAAAAGCTTGTTCAAAAACAGCACTTCCAGCTGCAAACTTATCTATATTTGGAGATTTAATAAGAGATACACCGTATGTTCCCAACTCGGGGCGTAGATCATCTACTAAAATGAATAGAATATTTGGTTTTTCTTTCTTTTTGAAATTAAAAGCGAAAAGTAAAATGCCTGCTGATAGGAATACAATAGGAATTACTTTTTTCATAAAAAAGTATTTTTTTATATTTAAAATCACAGTTTGACTTTTATTTTTTTTAAATTTTTTATTGCAACACTATGAGGACTCCTATCAATTATTTTCAATTTTTAGTCCCCCAGTAATTTCTTTTACTTTGTTAAAAAAACCTATTTTTCGCTGGGAATTAATACTCCAATCGACAGGAACACTTTGATATCCTTCTTTGTAATCGGTTTCACCTTTGAATCTGAAATCAAAATAACCCCAAGAAACATAGTTCTTAATTGACGTAGTAAAATTATTAACCTCTTTGTCGAAATCATAATGATCGTCTTCATTATTCACAATGGGCATGTTTCGATAGCCATCCACCATTTTAGTACTATCAATTAACGATTGTATTTGGCTCGGGTCTTTGGCACCGTTGCCATGTATTAAAAGAAAATCAGAAGCTTTTACCACATTAGAAGTAGGAACAACCTTTCCTCCAAAACTAGTCCCAACTAAAAACCTATATCCATTCTGTTGTTTTGCTTTTACTCTTAAAATTAATTCACTAATTCTTTCTGGATAGAGTATTTCGTGATCATATGCTTTAATACCACTTTCATTTGTAATTTCTATTAACACATTTCTATACCCTTTTAAAAATAACCAATTGGTCAAATTTTCTACGGCATTAATAATTGCGGTTTCATTTTTCAGGTTTTGGTCCTGTCCGAAATAAAAAATGCCTAAAATAACCACCATACGAAGTTCATCTGCTTTTTTCAGTATTTTATCTAAGCGATTCATGTAAGGCTGCATCAAAGACCCATCCGAATAAAATCCTGGATTTAAGCATTTCTTGTTTCCATAACCATAAGGGCTGCCCCCTTGCATGTTAAGTGTAAAAGCGTTCATACCCTGTTCATACCATTGTGGCATAGCAGCAATAAACTCATTCGTATTTCTATCTGCATCCCATTTCTTGGTATCGGCATAGGCAAATTCATTGGAGCTCTCCGGGTTCAAATCATCAAAAATTCCTTGAACCATTCTAGAATTTATCAATAAACCTTCTATTTTGTTTCCATTCCAAGTCCGACCTTCGTAGGTGGGTTTGCCGTTGATAAAAAACTGATTGCCTTTTATTTCGACAAGGGTTTTTTGAGCCAGAATACTGTAAGAGCAATTAAATAAGAAGATGAAGATGCATCTATTTAATCTCATAATTTTTAATTTATTCTTCATTTTGCAAAAATTTCAGATTCATCTTTGAAAGCCTTAAACTCAATTGGATTTTCACTAAAATCCATTATGAACATGGTCAATTGTTCTCCAACTTTT
>DAIQBE010000608.1:0-2468 GCA_036781325.1 Leadbetterella sp.
ATCCTAAATAATAGTAAAATTTCAATGTATATTTAATTTTTATTTTACTCTATTTAACCCCAAACCCGTATGCAATTAGGCCTTGAGACCCTTGATTATTTAATATTCTTAATTTATTTTGTTATAGTGAGCAGCTATGGCATTTGGGTTTATAAAAATAAAGGTCGAAAAAATGCGGACTCTAAAGATTTTTTTCTCGCTGAAGGTTCTCTCACTTGGTGGGCAATTGGTGCCTCCATTATAGCTTCCAATATCTCTGCGGAACAATTCATCGGTATGAGCGGACAAGCGTTTCAATTGGGTATTGCAATATCTGTTTATGAACTGCTCGGTGGCGTATCTTTAATAATTGTGGCCGTGTATTTCTTGCCTATGTACCTAAACAACAAGATTTATACCATGCCCCAGTTTTTGGCCAAAAGATACAATGAAAGACTTGCCAGTATTATGGCAGTCTTTTGGCTATTTCTATACATTTTCGTAAATCTTACTTCCATAATCTATTTGGGGGGTATAAGTCTTGAAAAAATGACCGGTTTTAGCTTTACCGCGTGTACTATTTTCCTAACTTTTTTTGCAGTAATAATTACACTTGGGGGAATGAAAGTAATAGGCTATACGGATGTAATTCAAGTGGTTTGTTTGATTTTTGGAGGATTGGCCACTACCTATTTAGCATTAGATTTGCTTTCCGAGAAAGTAGGCTCAGGGAATGGAATTTGGGAAGGATTAAGCTTAATAAAAGAAAAAGCAGATAGCCATTTACACATGATTTTTAGTCCTAATCAATACCAAGTACACGATGGAAGAGGGGGCTTTATTGATGCCTATAAACAGCTTCCCGGTATTATGATGTTTATCATTGGTGGCCAGTGGGTAAATAACCTTAATTATTTTGGATGCAATCAATACATGACGCAGCGAGCATTGGGTGCCGATATAAATACGGCAAGGAATGGGGTTTTGTTTGCTGCCTTTATGAAAATGTTAATGCCCTTTATTGTTGTTTTGCCTGGTTTAGCCGCTTTTGTTTTGTTTCAAGAAAATGCAGATGCCTCTATCGTAAATGGGATCACACAAAATGGTATTGTAAAACCCGATAATGCCTATCCCGTATTATTAAATTTGTTGCCAGTAGGCTTAAAAGGTCTTGCTTTTGCGGCACTTACAGCGGCTATTGTAGCTAGCCTCGCCGGAAAAGCAAATAGTATTTCTACCATCTATGTTTTGGATATTCATAAAAAGTACTTCAATAAAAATTTAAGTGAAAAACAAACCGTTTGGACGGGTAGACTTGCTATTATAGTTGCTTTTGTAATAGCTTTATTTGTGAGTCCACTTTTAAAAGATTTCGGCCAAGCATTCGAATATATTCAGATTTATACGGGTTATATTTCCCCTGGAATCTTGAGTATTTTCTTGTTAGGTTTTTTCTGGAAAAAAGCCACTGCAAATGGAGCTTTAGTGGCGGCCGTGTTGAGTATTGCACTTTCCTCTTGGATAAATTATCAGTTCCCAGATTTCCCATTTTTAAATAGAATGGGCGTGGTGTTTTGGATATGTTCAATGGTGCATATCCTAATTAGTCTTTTAGAATCTAAAGGAGGAGATAGCCCAGATGCCTTTGAAGTGGATACGAATTGGTTTAAAGTGACCTCTACTTTCAAGATTGGAACAGCACTAATTGTCTCACTTTTTTTACTTATTTATTATATGTATTGGTAGAAAATTTCTTTGATTAATAATTTCCTGCGTTTTAAATAAATTTAAACAATTTGTTTAGAATGGTTTTAATTGGAAGAAATTAGTATATCACACCTTTTATTTTTTAAACATGACTATACCAAAAAAAGGCTTTGTACCTGTTATGCTTACTCCATTTAAAAATGATGGAAGCATTGATTACCATGGACTCACTTTACTAACCAATTTCTACCTTGAATCGGGGGCCTCTGGCCTATTTGCCAATTGTTTATCAAGTGAGATGTATTATCTTACTGAAGCCGAAAGTCTTTCTATTATTAAGCATGTTATAGCTATTTCAGCAGGTAAAGTACCAGTGGTAGCCACAGGCACTCTTGGTGGAAATATCCAAAAACAAGCTGAAACAGTAAAAAAAGTACATGATCTTGGGGTAGATGCTGTGATAGGAATTACTTCTTTATTGGCGAGTGACAAAGACACAGAAGATACATTTTTAAATAATGCCCTACACCTTTTAGAGCAAACAGAAAAAATACCCATGGGATTTTACGAATGTCCTGTACCTTATAAAAGGGTAATTTCTCCAAAGCATTTAGGAGAACTAGTAAAAACAGGCCGAGTGGTATATCATAAAGATACCTGTTTAGACATTGAACAAATTAAAGAAAAATTAAAAGCAACTTCAAGATATAATTTTGGTTTATACGATGCCTATATGGCCCATGCGGTAGCATCAATAGAAGCAGGGTCTGCCGGATTGTCTT
>DAIQBE010000609.1:0-2458 GCA_036781325.1 Leadbetterella sp.
TTACCACTATTGCTCCATCTTCTACTTTAAAAGAACTCGCATTTTCTCCAACTTTCCAACCATCTAATGTTTTTCCATCAAAAAGTGAAACCCATTTTGGTTTTTTAAACATAAAAGCAGAATTTGAAGAGAGAATTAAAGTCAATGCAAAAAGGAAAATTAATTTTTTCATGATTTATAAACAATAAATGGTTGAAATTGAATAGCAAATTAAGAAAATGTTGTAACTATTGTTCAAAAAAGCTTATATTATTTTATTCCTTTTTGTATATTTCTTCCCATGAAGGAGGCTTTACGTCTAATAAATGTTGTACAAAATAATCTTTTCGCTTGCGTTCCCCAAACGCTCCACCATCAGAATGACCCATACCTGGAACTACAATTAACTCGAAATTCTTATTATTTTTTATTAATGCATCTGCAAATTGCATAGTAGAAGCTGGGTCAACATTACTGTCTATTTCGCCAACAATTAGCATTAAATTCCCTTTCATTTGGCTAGCATTCGAAACGTTTGAACTTGCTTCATATTGAGGCCCAACCGGATAACCCATCCATTGTTCGTTCCACCAAATTTTGTCCATCCTGTTGTCATGACATCCACAAGACGCGACTGCTACATGGTAAAAATCTGAATTAAAAACCAAAGCAGCCCCCGCGTTTTGACCGCCTGCAGATGTTCCATGAATTCCAACCTTTTTTATGTTTAAGTAGGCATATTTTGAAGCTGCTGCCTTTATCCAGAGCTTTCTATCAGCAAACCCACCATCCTTTAAGTTTTTCCAACAAACATCATGAAATGCCTTGGAACGATTTGATGTTCCCATTCCATCTATTTGCACCACAATAAATCCTAATTCGGCTAAAGAAGACATTCCATAAAATCTAGATTGAAAATTTTTTGGAACAAACGAATCTTGGGGACCGGCATAAATATATTCAATTACCGGGTAGCTACGTTTGGGGTCAAAAGTAGTTGGACGAACTATTATTCCCCAAATGTCTGTTTTTGAATCTCTTCCCTTGGCAGTAAAAACTTCTGGAGTAATCCATCCAGTCTTCAATAATTCTGAAATATCGGCTTGCTGAAGAGTCATTATCGTTTTTTGATCGCTTGTATTTTTTAATAGTGTGATTGGTTGTAAGTCTACCCTCGAATATTGATCTACGTAAAATTTATAATCTGAAGAGAAAGTCACTTTATGGTTTCCATTTTCGGTGGTTAATCTTTTTAAATTCCTACCATCAAAGTCTATCCTACAAAAATGAAGCAAATAAGGATCTTGGTTTTCGTCCATTCCGCTAGCAGAAAAATAAATCTGCCTCTTTATTTCATCTACTTTTATAACTTTTCTAATGGGCCAATTTCCTTTAGTTATTTGATTTTTAACTTTACCATTTAATGCATCGTATAAGTACAAATGATTATAGCCATCCCGTTCGGATGCCCAAATTATTTCTTTCGATTTTTTTGTGTCAAATCTGAATTTTTTGCCGCTATATTCCACAAATGTGGGACTACTTTCATCAATTAGAACCTTCACTTTCCCATCGGTAGCATTTACTTCTAACACTCGGTAAACTTGATGTCCTCTTTGATTAAATTCAAAAGTAAAACCACTGTTGTCATCGTTCCATTCAAAGCGGGAAAGCCCATATTGGCTCTGAAAAAGTTCGGTAGATACAACAAGGTGTGTTTTTGTTTCAATTGAAAACAATTGGGGGCTTTTAAAAGATACTTCGTCACCGGGTTTTAGATAATCGCGGGTATGCAATTTGGGCTGAAACTGTGAAGAAGGACTTGATTCAACAAAATAAACTTTATGCTCTTCCGCAGGCTTCACTTTATAGGCCATAAGCTGTTTGCTATTGGGTGACCATTTCATATAGGAAGAATAGAAAAACCCTTTTGATCCATCGTAACTTAGTTGAGTAACCTCTTTTGTTTTTTTATTTTTTATAAACAAATTATAGTCCTTTATAAAAGAAGTATACACAGAGTCTGGTGAATCAATGGGTTTGTTTCCTAACTCATCAAAAGGCTTACCCCAATTCTCCTCTCTGGCCAGGGTTTTTTTGTAGTCAGATTTTAATTTAGTTAATTGATAGGTTCTTAAATCACAAGAAATTTTTAAAGTGTCAGTTGTAAAAGTTAGAGAAGAGTCTTTTTTAAATTCTAAGTTTTCAAGAGGAAGTTGCTTTGCATTAATTTCTTTTCCTAAAGATAATGATAAGGAAACTGCCATTCGATTATGATCGAAAGCCAAGACTTGTTTTTTTTGAACTGCATCGACATAAAGAAATTCTTTGCCCTCTTTGCTATTATTTATGTACCAAAGTCGGGTACTATCCAACCATTTAAATTCACTGGGGGCGTTGAAAACCTTGTCTTTTAAAATGGAATCAATAGCAATTGCCTTTTTATCACTCGCTATAAGACCTAGAATTTGTGCTCTTT
>DAIQBE010000610.1:0-2452 GCA_036781325.1 Leadbetterella sp.
ATATTCTATCTGATCAGGCAATTGATAATGAATTACATACATCAAGTTTTCAATATCTATTCCCCTTGCCGAAATATCAGTTGCCACCAAAACTTGGATTTTTTTATTTTTAAAAGCTCTCATCACTTTGTCTCTGTCACGTTGTTCCAAATCTCCATGTATGGCATCGGCTGAAATATCTTTTGCCTTTAAACGCTTTGCCACCATCTGGGCATCTTCGCGTGTTCTACAAAAAACTATCCCTCTTGCCACCCCTTGGGAGGCCAAAAATTGGACTAAATAATCGAACTTTTGCTTTTGCTCACAAATAAAAAATTGATGTTCTATTAGATTATTAACAACCTCACTTTTACTTACAGAAACTTTATAAACATCAGATGCCATGTATTTTTCAGTCAACCTCAAAAGGGAGTCTGGCATTGTTGCTGAAAACAACCATTTGGTATTATTAGGGTGTATCTTCGAAATTATTTCATCAATAGCATCTTTAAAACCCATACTGAGCATCTCATCGGCTTCATCCAGAACGATGGTCTTCACTTTACTCAAATCTAAAGCTTTTCTTTCTATTAAATCCATTAGTCGGCCAGGGGTAGCCACCACTATTTGAGTAGGTCTTTGAAGATTTCTAATTTGCATATCTATCTTCTCTCCCCCATAAATAGCTTCTGCAAATACTTTTTCGGTATAACGCGTCATTTTAAAAATCTGTTTGGCTATTTGTTGACAGAGTTCTCTTGTGGGAGAAAGAATTAGAGCCTGAATATGAGTCTCAGATGTTTTTATTCTTTGTAATAAGGGAATGCTAAATGCGATGGTTTTGCCCGTTCCAGTCTGTGCTTGACCGATAAAATCAGTAGCATTTTTTAATAGATATGGGATTACTTTTTCTTGTATTTCAGAAGGTCTGCTAATTTTTATTTCTTCCAAAGCTTTTACTAAATTGTCCGAAACTCCGAGTTGCTTGAATGTTTCCAATGCTTATTTCTTGTTTATTGAATTACAAAGGTAGGAATTTATAAAGGCCAATATGGAACAGTCGCCTAATTAGATATAATTTTAAGGGTGCTTGATGGAATAAATTGCATAAGTATAATTTTCAATTCCAACAAAAAAAGAGCCGAAAAGGCTCTTTTTTATTAGATTTAGTTTTACAAAAAATCTCAAAGACCTAAGACTTTCCTATTTACTGATTCGTCTGCTCCTGTTGCGGCAAAATCATCAAATGCTCTAGTGGCAACCTCTATAATATGGCTTTCAATAAATGGTGCTCCTTCTGCAGCTCCTTGCTCTGAGGATTTAATACAACATTCCCATTCTAATACAGCCCAGCCATCGTAATCATATTGTGATAGTTTAGAGAAGATAGTTCCAAAGTCCACTTGACCGTCACCCAAAGAACGGAAACGCCCTGCCCTGTCTGCCCAACCAGAATAACCAGAATAAACCCCTTGTTTTCCAGTTGCATTAAACTCGGCATCTTTAACATGGAATGCCTTGATTCTGTCATGATATAAATCAATAAACTGAATATAATCTAAACATTGTAAAACAAAGTGACTAGGATCATAATTAATATTCGCTCTTTTATGACCTCCTAAATAATCTACAAACATCTCAAAAGTAGTACCATCGAAAAGATCTTCGCCAGGATGTAATTCATAGCAGTAATCTACGCCATTTTCGTCGTAAATATCTAAAATTGGCTTCCATCTACTGGCTAATTCTTTAAAAGCAGTTTCAATTAAACCCGAAGGTCTTTGTGGCCAAGGATACAAAAATGGCCAAGCCAATGCACCTGAAAAACCAACATGGGAAGTTAAACCCAATCTTTTTGAAGCAATGGCAGCATATTCTAATTGTTTAGCGGCCCAGGCTCTTCTAGCAGGTTCATTGCCATGCACTTCAGCTGGGGCAAAGGCATCGTACATGCCATTATAAGTAGGATGTGAGGCAATTAATTGCCCTTGTAAATGTGTTGATAACTCAGTAATTACTAAACCCTTATCAGACAACTTACCCTTTAATTCATCACAATAAGTTTGCGATTCGGCAGCTTTTTTTAAGTCAATTACCCTTGGATCCCAAGTAGGCAATTGTATTCCTTTATATTCCAACTCAGCCATATAG
This sequence comes from Leadbetterella sp., assembly GCA_036781325.1. Taxonomy (GTDB): domain Bacteria; phylum Bacteroidota; class Bacteroidia; order Cytophagales; family Spirosomataceae; genus Leadbetterella. The sequence continues at coordinate 2,131 of DAIQBE010000610.1, forward strand.
TCTGCGATAGTATCCAGTGAATTGAAAGGAGCTTCGTCGCCCATAAATTGAGCTAAAAATATTCCTGGTCCTTTAATTGTTTTCATCTTTTTTTATTTTTTGGCATTTAGCTATTTGCCTAAAGCCTATTTTAATTAACTAATTATTTACTTTGAATGAATGTGAATACTGTTCTACCCTCTAATAAATTTTATCCTAATTGAACCGGGATTAAATATCATAAAAATTTAAAAATGAGAAAGAAATAATTTGAAACACATTTTTTAAAATTTACCTTATTCAAACCTTATTTACATTAAAAATAAAATTTTTCAGAAAAACT
>DAIQBE010000611.1:0-2445 GCA_036781325.1 Leadbetterella sp.
TGAAAAAAGAGCGTAGATTTATTTTTGGTTTGAAGAATAAATAAACTATTAAATCAGACAAATTTTCTTCATTTTTTATAAAAAATAACATAATTCACTACAATAATTAAGAATTTTGGTTTTATTATTTAGTATATTGTATATTCATAGAAAATTTAACGCCAAATACTATGAATCATCAATTTCAACCAGAAAGCCAAATGATGTCCTTGGGATACAGCCCTGAATGGTCAGAAGGAGCTATCAAGTGCCCAATTTTTCAGACCTCCACTTTTGTTTTTAAGAATGCCCAAGAAGGGAAAGCGTTTTTCGAAATTGCTTATGGGCTAAGAGAGAAAGAAGAAAATGAAAAAGTTGGATTGATTTACTCTAGAATAAACAATCCAGATTTAGAAATTTTAGAACAAAGAATCGCAGTTTGGGAGAAAGCCGAAGATTGTGCTTCATTTGAAAGTGGGATGTCTGCTATTACCACAGTACTACTAGAGTTTTTAAAGCCAGGAGATCTACTTTTGTGCAGTAAGCCACTTTATGGAGGTACAGATCATTTCGTAAATTATTTTTTGAAAAGCATAGGAGTTAATGTTATTGGCTTCGATGGTTTTGAGAAAGAAACAGATATCTTAGAACGAATCGAGAAAAGTGGCTTTGCAAAAAAATTAGCAATGATTTATGTTGAAACTCCTGCTAACCCTACCAATTCAATAACAGATATTGCCATGTGTAGAAGCATAGCTGATTCATTTCAGCTAAAAAACAATAAGGAAGTTATTGTTGCGGTAGACAATACGTATATGGGGCCATTATGGCAACATCCACTTGAGCTAGGGGCTGATTTATCATTATACTCTGCCACAAAATATTTAGCTGGTCATAGTGATTTAATTGCAGGCGCTTGTTGTGGAAAAAAGTCAGTAATTAACCGCGTTAGAGTTTTAAGGACTTTTTTAGGTAATATGATCGCTCCTTATACCGCTTGGTTATTAATGAGAAGCCTTGAAACGCTAAAACTTAGGATGGAAAAACAGGCCGAAAATGCAATAAAAGTGGCTGAATTTTTAGTAAACCATCCCAAAATCGAAAAAATTTATTATTTAGGAAATTTAAAACCCGAAGATGGTCGTCAGTATGAACTTTATAAAAAGCAATATTTTTCGGCAGGGGCAATGATAAGTTTTGATATAAAAGGAACAGAAGAAGACGCCTTTAAGTTTATTGATAGTTTAAAACTTATAAAACTTGCAGTAAGCTTAGGTTCTACAGAATCTTTAGTAGAGCATCCATATACTATGACGCATGCTGGAGTAGAAGAAACCCATAAAAAACAAATGCATATCACTGAAAAAATGATTAGATTGTCAGTTGGTGTTGAAAATTACAATGACTTAATTTGGGATATTAAACAAGCCCTAAACTAAAATCAGGATTTTATTTTAGAAGATTTGGTATTTTTTTTGATTAATTGAAAAACATATTAACCCTTAAAAATGAGATTTTTATTTCAAATTAACAACCATTAATAAGGACGAAAATTATTATTATAAGGAAAGTCTAAACTCGAGATCCTACCATCTTATTCTGAATATTATTTTGATTTTTTTCTTAAACCTCTGCCGAAAAAAAACCATTTATTTTTTTATTGATTTTGACTGATTTTTGTCATTAAAACAACTGTCAAAGGTCTTTTGATTTACTTCCAATAGCATATAGATTTGCCACACGATTTTTTAAATTTTTATTTTGAATCCATTTTTATTGTAATGTAAAAAACTTTAAAATCTATCCTAAAATTCTATATTTTCACAATTTGTATTTGATTTTTTTCTATAGATATAAATTAATTATTGATAATTTTCAATTAGTAAATTTATGAAAACTGTATCATTATTTTTACTATTGTTCTTTTTTAAGAGCACCTTTGCCCAGCTTTATATTAATGAAGTTATGGCATCTAACACATCCACCATTCAAGATAATCAAGGATTATATTCTGATTGGATAGAGATTTATAATTCATCTAATTCGGATATCGACCTGGCTAACTATTATTTAACTGATAGTCCAGCTAATTTGACAAAGTTTAGGTTTACTGCTCTTACAAATCAGGTGGTGGTGCCAAGAAATGGATATTTAATTATTTGGGCTAGCGATAACACACTAAATGGATATAACCACACTAATTTTTCATTATCCTCTACCAATGGAGAATCAGTTTATTTGGTTGACGTGAATGGCACATCTATAATTAATTCTTTAACATTTCCTTCGCAGCGAGATAATGTTTCGTATGGAAGACAAACGGATGCTAGTTCAATAATTCGTTATTTTTCTCCTAGTAGCCCTAACTCAGCGAATAATCCAACAAATAGTTATGAGGGAATTCTTGCCCCTCCAATTTTTTCTCGAAACGGAGGTTTTTTTAATGAAAATTTTAACCTTACTCTT
>DAIQBE010000612.1:0-2445 GCA_036781325.1 Leadbetterella sp.
ATTAATTGTTATATTACTTGCCCACAGCGAAACCCGCTGGGATAGATTTCTTTATAAATACAAGTTCCTGATTCCTTTAGCTTGGATAATAGAAAGGACTATTTCTACTCCTAGTACTCATTTTGCTCATCATGGTCTAACAGCCGAAGATGAAATTTCTCATCCAAATGGCAATTTCGGCAACCTACTTTTTCTTTGGGATGTAATTTTTGGAACTGCAAAAATAACTAGAAAATTTCCGGAGAAATTTGGTGCTTGGAATCAAGTAAAAGAACCTTGGTATGTTCAGTTTCTATTTCCAATTATTAGATCAAATAATCCAAAAAGTGAACTAAATTCTATTATTACTAAAAACGATTATGATCCTTCCATTGATTTTAAGGATTTTAAAAGATAAATTAAATTTATGTTTTACAAAATCCCAGAATTTTAAAACAAACTGTTTTATTCATATTTGGTTTGAAGTGGTATAAAATAATTCATTAAATAGGCTAATAACTAAACAGCCTCCACCATTAATTTGATGCCATCCACTTTTCTAATTATTACCTTGGTATTTTTGGCAATTGCCTTACCATTTTTATCATAGGCCATCCAATCGGTGCCTCTATAAAAAACTTTACCGTCCTCTCCTTCAGGTATATCTACGGAAACTTTTGCGATTTCATCCTCAAATTCTTTAAAATCAGGTTCTTTTTTCTTCAAAAGTTCTTTGATTTTGTTTCTAAAAAAATATAAACTTATCACTGACCCCAACCCAAAAACTACTAATTGACTAGTAAAATCATCTAAAACACCCAATGAAACCAAAAGGCCAGTAAGTAAGGCACCTATTCCAAAGAATATGGCAAAAAAGGTAACCGTAAAAATCTCTATTATCAATAAAGCAACCCCTAAAATTATCCATAAATTTGCGCCTGCTAGTTCCATTCTATTTAGAGTTTTGTTGTTTTATTACATTCATTGCTGTGGCTATTACTGCAGAAACATCTGCCATATTAGAAGGTAATATCATGGTATTAGTTTCTTTTGCCATTTTCCCAAATTGTTCAATGTAGTTTTCAGCAACTTTTAACTGAATGGCCTCGTAGCCGCCTTTTGATTGTATTGCGTTTGCAACTAGTTTAATTGAATCGGCTGTGGCTTCAGCTACCGCTCTAATAGCGTTGGCCTCTCCTTCTGCCTTATTTTTTTGTTGTTGCATCTGAGCCTCCGACTCCAATACTACCCGCTCTCTTTCTCCTTGTGCCACATTAATAGCAAATTGCTTCTTTCCTTCTGACTCTAATATTACCGATCGCTTTTCCCGTTCTGCTTGCATTTGTTTTTCCATGGCTTGTAAAACGGTAGTAGGTGGAGTAATATTCTTGATTTCATACCGTAGTACTTTTACTCCCCACCCAATTGCGGCTTCGTCAATTGCGGCAACAACTGCTAAATTAATTACCATACGTTCCACAAAGGTTTTATCTAAATCAATTTTTCCAATCTCACTTCGCATGGTAGTTTGGGCAAGTTGAGTTACCGCAAAAACGTAATCATTAATACCATAGGAAGCCTTTTGAGGATCTACCACTTGTAAAAAAATAACACCATCTACTCTTACTTGCACGTTGTCACGTGTGATACAAATTTGCTCATGTATGTCGTATGCTTGCTCTTTTAAACTATGCTTGTAGGCAATTTTATCAAAAAATGGTACAATAAAGTTTATTCCGGGTTGCAATACACCATTATATTTACCAAGACGCTCGGCAATGAAAGCTTTTTGCTGTGGAACTACTTTTACTGCCATCATAATTACAACTATTACTAATACAGTAAGGGCTAAAACTGGATACATTTCTTTATTTTTTTAAGTTTTAAAAATATTTTATGGATTAAAAGTAAATTCTTTTAGAAATCTACTTTAAAAAAGAACATAAATATACTAAATTTTGTAAGATTGAACTTAAAAAATCTTAATTGATTAAAGACTAATTTTCTTTTGCCCAATTAAAACTTTTTTTTCAAAAGGCTAATCCATAAATTAGCTACTATTGATTTAATTTGAAATAGAAAAGCTATCCCTTATATTCTTACTATTTTAGAATGACAACAATATATTAAAGCGGGCTATTCAATATTAAGTACCTAATAATTAGATAGAAGCGGTGAATTTTGATCCCTAAAATAAATTAGTTCATCCATCACACTTCTTTTAACTCTGACGAAAATTCCTGCAATTCTTGTAAATCCTTCTTAAATTCTTCACTTTTTTTATTCTTAAATGCCCCCAATTTAAATGCAATATAATATATCAAAATGCATATCAGTAAAGGAATAAGAGTATCCAAAAGGGCCAATGATAAGGTTTTCTGAGCAAGCTTATTGGGTAAAAACGAGAATATCGTTAAACAACCAGAAACAAACATGATTGCACCAAACCAGCCTTCTGCTTTTTTA
>DAIQBE010000613.1:0-2442 GCA_036781325.1 Leadbetterella sp.
TCTTTAAAAGATTTGATTTTTATTTTAGGAAGTAGCTCTATTAATATTTCATTTGATTTTGCATTATCATTTGCTTTTAAAACTGCAAACTTTTCGCCCTCAAGATTAGTGATTTCTGAGATTATGGAAAATGTTTTAAATTCTCCGTTCAGTTCACCACTAAATTGTAATGAAAAAGTATTGGACTTGTATTTGTCTTTAATATCTTGTTTTTTTCCTTCCAGAACTTTCTTCGATTTATTTATCAAAGCAATATAATCACACAGCTCTTCTACAGACTCCATTCGATGCGTAGAGAAAATTATGGTAGAACCTTTTTCTTTTAATTCTAAAATTTCATCTTTAATTATACTAGCGTTTATAGGGTCAAAGCCTGAAAATGGCTCATCCAGAATAATAAGTTTAGGTTGATGTAAAACTGTGGCAACGAACTGAATTTTTTGCTGCATGCCTTTCGAGAGGTCTTCTACATTTTTATCCCACCAAGTTTTAATTTCAAATTTTTCAAACCAATATCTTAATTTATCTAAAGCTTCACTCTTATTTAAACCTTTTAGCCTAGCCAAATAAAGCAATTGCTCTCCAACTTTCATTTTCTTATATAAGCCGCGTTCTTCTGGCAAATAGCCTATTTCATAAATGTTTTTCTCTGAAAGTGTCTCTCCATTAAATAAAATTGTGCCTGCATCAGGACCAGTAATTTGATTAACAATTCTAATTAAGGAAGTTTTTCCTGCTCCATTAGGACCTAAAAGTCCATAAATCACTCCACTTGGTACGGATAAACTTACATTATCCAAGGCACAATGATTAGAATAGTTTTTAGTTACATTTTTTACATCAAGAATATTTTCGTGCATAGATGTTTGTTTTTTTTCAAAATTAATCGAAAAAGGAATAATTATCACTAAAAATATTTAAATGGTAAAATTTCGTAATAGATGGCACATTTATTCTTACTTTGGAGCTTAAAAATTGAATAAATAATTTTATTCGGTTAAGGACTAAAAAAAAATGAGTAAAATTGAAATAGAATTCTAAATTTGCATTTAAATCTTATATTTCTTTATTCTTATGATGCAGACTTTTAAAGTCATTATTGAAAAAATTAATCATTTTAGACAATTTATTGTGTCTAAATTTTTGGCTTTAAAAGAGCTCTTTTTGCTTTTTTTATTTAACTCATTCGGAAAAGACAAAGTATTAAGCACTTTTGGCTTTATAAATGAAAAATATGAGATAGTAAATAAAGGATTATATAGTCATTTGAATGCGGATGGTAAAAATTATGCTCTTATAAAGAAAATCTACATTCTTTTTTATCGTTCTTTATTTGGAGTTTTCGTCTACTTATTTTTATTGAATACTAATTTTTTATGGCTAACAGGCGGAATGCCAAGTATAGATCAACTTCAAAATCCTAAACTCTCGCAAGCCTCCACAATTCTCTCAGCTGATGGTATAGAAATTGGAAAATATTTTGCAGAAAATCGAACCCCGGTTGATAGTGCCTCCATTTCCCCTTGGGTATTTAAGGCCTTAATATCTACAGAAGATAAAAGGTTTTCTCAACATTCCGGTATAGATTTAAGAAGAATGGGAAGCGTGGCTTTAGGTATCGTTAGTGGTAAAAAAGACCAGGGCGGAGGAAGTACTATATCTCAACAATTGGCAAAAAATCTATATAGTACTAGGAAAAAGGAAATGAGAGGATTGCTTTATTATATTCCATTTGTGCGAACTATTATTTATAAGACAAAAGAATGGCTTACCGCTATTCAATTGGAAAAAAGATTTACTAAAGGAGAAATAGCTACAATGTATTTAAATACAGTAGATTATGGGAACAATGCTTTTGGAATTAAGACAGCAGCAAAAACATATTTTAATAAAACTCCTGATAAACTAAATATTTCTGAATCCGCGATTCTCGTTGGTTTACAGAAGGCAACAACTTATTACAATCCTATTAGAAATCCGGAAAACTCTAAAAAAAGAAGAAATACTGTTTTGCAAAGAATGGTGGCGAATGGTGATTTAGACGAAAAATTAGCTAACAAAATTTCAAAAGAAGATATTAAACTCGATGTTAACATAGAAGAGTCCTATGAAGGGCAAGGAAATTATTTTAAAGTTGCATTGGCAAAATATGTGGAGAATTGGGCTAAAAAGAATGAAATTGATATAGACTTATATAGAGATGGTTTAATAATTCATACTACTTTGGATTCTAGAATGCAAACCTATGCAGAAGGTGCTGTAGAGCAGCACATGCGTATGCTACAAAGGGAATTTAATGCCCATTGGAAAGGGAAAAATCCTTGGACTTTTGAAAATGGAGAAGAAATACCCGGGTTTATAGAGAATGTGGCAAAAAGAACAACTGTATATAAAAAATTGCTTTCCAAATATAAGGGAAACCTTGATTCAGTAAATTTTTAC
>DAIQBE010000614.1:0-2436 GCA_036781325.1 Leadbetterella sp.
TACATCTGGTACTTTTATATTTTCTAGATCACCAAAGGTTTTTATAGTTTTTGGGAAAAACGGTCCTTTTGATTCCAGCATTTCATAAGGCAAGCCCATGGCTTCTGGAACTACTAAAATATCAGAAAAAATAATTGCGGCATCCACCCCCAAAATATCCACCGGTTGCAAAGTAACTTCCGCCGCCATTTCTGGAGTGGTTGCTAATGTAATAAAGCTACCGGCTTTTTCTCGTACTTTTCTATATTCTGGCAAAATCCTTCCAGCTTGCCTCATCATCCAAACGGGAACTCTTGTCACACTTTCTCCCTTTGCAGCCTTTATAATTAAATCATTTTGTATGTTCATGGTGCAAAATTAAGGAAGAATACGCTTTTTGGAAGTAATTGGTATAATATTATCGAATATTTGGTTTGTTATCCAAAAAAAAGCCACTGTAAAGTGGCATTTTTTAAAAATTGTAAAATTTATTTCGCTTTAAAATTTTTAATATTCCTTATTTAGCAAAAACAATTGCATCTTTTTGTTTAGGGTTAAACATGTTATGTTTAACTCTTGTAACTTCTAATTCTTTTTGTAAAAAAGTAGGGGGATAAAATCCATTCATTTTTGAGATTTGATGCCCCTTATTATCTAATACTAACATTGTAGGAAAAACATCAACACCAAATCTATCTACTATTTCCATTCCGTCGAAGGTGTCAATATCCACTTTATAGATTAAATAATTGTCCTTGATGTATTCACCAAGATTTTTATTTTTGAATGTTTCCTTGTCTAATTTTTGGCAAGGTCCACACCAAGCAGCCCAAAATTCTAATACTATAGGCTTCTTTTGTTTTCGGGCTTCTCTTAATAAGTTATCATAAGAACCAGAATAAAACACTACACCGCCTTTAGGGTTTGTGTCTGCTTTTGGGCTTTTGAATCCCGAAAAAGCGATAAAGAGTGTTGCTAATAAAGCAAATGTTAATTGATTTTTCATATTTATATTTTCCTAGTTATTATTAATTGGTCAAAATTAGTGCCACAAAAAATTGAATCCTATAAAAAAGTAATTAAGTAATATAAGTAGTTTTATAACTATTTGTTTATTAGTGTTTTAATTAGTTAAAAAAAGTTTGATTTTTCTGTGTAAAATCAAACTTTACAATTTTTCTTTAAGTTTTAAACTTTCCAAACCCATCCAAAAGTGTCCGTTACTTTTCCGGTTCGTAAGTCATTTAAAGCGTTTTTTAATTTACTCGAGTACGATTGTTCTGTGATTGTTGGAAGCACATAATCCATGCCTTCAAAACCAATAGCTGCAAATGGCGAAACAACCACAGCTGTACCAACCCCAAATACTTCTGTTACACTTCCATCTTGTATTCCTTCAATTATTTCTTTTACAGAAACTTTTCTTTCTTCCGTTTCAATTCCCATAGATTTGGCCAATTGAAGCAGCGTATCGCGGGTAATTCCTTTTAATATTGTAGAGCTCGTATTAGGGGTTAATAAAACATTATTTTTTACAAACATTACGTTCATCGTACCAGATTCCTCAAAATACTTATGTTCTAGCGCATCAGTCCAAAGTAATTGTGTGTAACCTTGATCTTGTGCAAGTTTGGAAGGATATAAGGATGAAGCATAATTGCCGGCACATTTTGCATATCCTACACCACCCGGGGCGGCTCTAATATATTCTGTTTCAACTTTTACTTTTGGAGGGGTGCTGTAATATTTACCTGCTGGGCTCATAATTATCATAAATCTATAATTTTGAGAGGGCCTTACCCCTAAATATACATCTGACGCGAACATGAATGGTCTTAAATATAAAGAATTGTCTTCTCCTTTAGGTACCCATTCTGAATCTAATCTGAGCAGCTCCTCTAAACCACCTATAAAAATTTCTTCGGGCACTTGTGCCATGCACATACGCTCAGCCGAAATATTAAATCGTTTAAAATTCTCTAAAGGTCTAAACATGAGCACTTCATTATTTTCATTTTTAAAAGCTTTCATGCCTTCAAATATAGATTGTCCATAATGTAGGGATGCTAAAGCAGGATTATAAGAAATTTCGCCATACGGTAAAATTTCTGGTGTTTGCCATTCGCCGTTGATACAATCTGCTATAAGCATATGATCGGTAAAAACTGTACCAAATGCGATGTTATTTTGGTCAAATTGGTTGATTCTACTCGCTTTTGCTTTAGAAATATTTATGTTTATTGTTTCTGTTGCCATACTATTGTTTATGAAAGGAATGCAATTTATTAATAAATATTAAATTAGTTGTCAAAACAAGTATTTTTTTTAATTTTTTTATAATCTTGGGTATTCGACTTTGGTAACGAATTATAAAAAAAATGCCTGAAATTAGATTTCAGGCATTTTAGGTTTCTTTATTTCTGACCAGGTAATTTATTTATCCACATGTCTCTTATT
>DAIQBE010000615.1:0-2436 GCA_036781325.1 Leadbetterella sp.
CTATTGAAGGCATTCCTGCTATTGGATTTTCATTACTTGATTTTAGATATGATGCTGATTTCGAACATACACGACCTTTTATTACTAAAATTACAAGTGAAGTTTTGATGAATGGATTACCAAATAATGTGGCTTTAAATGTTAATTTTCCCGCTAAGTCTTCAGTAGCTATTAAAGGTTTAAAAGTGACCAGACAAGCTAATGGATTTTGGAAAGAAGAATTTGATGCCAGAAAAGACCCACACGGAAGACCTTATTATTGGATGGGAGGAGAATTTGTGAATAGGGAGCCAGAAAGTACTGAAAATGATATTTGGGCATTAAATAATAATTATATAAGTATTGTCCCTTGCAAATATGACATGACCTCGTACGAAGCTATTAATGAAATATCAAAATGGAATTTATAGGTATTTTTTTGCAATTACTATAAAATAATTTGTTTTATAATAGCAGCTTTCAAGATTCCTGCAATACTAATGGAATCAGTAATTTTATTTTCCATTACCATATGCAAGGCTTCTTTTAGTGTTACTTTTTTAACTTGCAAATCCTCTGTTTCCTCTGGACTGGCTTCGGAATACTTAAGATTTTCTGCCATAAAAATAAAACCTACTTCATTGCAGACCGAATTAGAAGTATGAATTTTAGAAATCATCGTCCACTTTTCCGCTGTGATACCTGTTTCTTCTAATAATTCTCTTTTTCCAGCAATTAAAGGTTCTTCAGAAAAAGGACAACCCCCTTCTGGTATTTCCCAAGAATATTCTTCCAAAGGAAATCTAAACTGTCCTACTAACCATGTATTGTTATTTTCATCTAGTGGCACTATGCCTATTGCAATATTTTTAAAATTAACTTGCCCATAAATTCCTTCTCCTCCGGCGGGATTTATAACATTATGATGTTGAACCTCAATCCAAGGGTTTTCATAAGCTATTTTTGATTTTATTTTTTTCCAATTATTCTTTTCTTTCGTCATGGTTGCGAAATTAAAATAATTATTCTGATGAATATAAAAATGACTCAAAAATATTCAATATTTGTATATTAAAACAATCTTAAAAATAATGCAAAAAAATAGAAGAGATTTTATTAAAAAACTGGGATTAAGTCTTGGAGTAGCTTCATTATCGAAATTAGATTCTTTTGGTCTTTTAGCTGAAAAACCATGGTTCGAAATTTCTTTAGCCGAATGGTCATTGCATAAAGCAATTTTTAGTGATAAACTAGATAATCTAGATTTTCCAGCCAAAACAAAAAACGAATTTGGAATTGAAATCGTTGAATATGTAAATACCTGCTTTAAATCAAAAACTAAGACATTCAAAGAAAACGGAGCAAGTTCAGTTTATTTGGCAGAACTTCTAAAAAGGTGTAAAGACAATGGAGTTAAAAATCACCTTATTATGTGCGATGCCGAAGGCAATTTAGGTGAAGCTGAACTGGCAAAAAGAATAAAAACTGTAGAAAACCATTATAAATGGGTAGAAGCAGCAAAGTATCTCGGATGTAAAACTATTCGGGTTAACGCCGGAGGCGTTGGCTCTGCAGAAGAAGTTGCAAAAAACGCCGCAGATGGACTTCATAAATTGGGCGAATTTGCAGCTAAAACTAATATTAATGTCATAGTTGAAAATCATGGAAGTTTTTCTTCTAATGCAAAATGGTTAAGCGGCGTAATGAAGGCGGTAAATTTAAAAAATGTAGGAACACTTCCTGATTTTGGAAATTTTTGCATTGAAAGGGACAAAACGGACGGAAAAATGTGCAAAGTTGAGTATGATAGATATTTAGGAGTAGAAGAACTCATGCCATTTGCCAAAGGTGTAAGTGCCAAATCCAACAATTTCAAAGAAAATGGAGATGAGCATGGAATGGATTATGTTAGATTAATGCAAATAGTAAAAAATTCGGGTTTTAAAGGAATTGTGGGTATTGAATATGAAGGAGAAAAACTATCTGAAGAAGAAGGTATAATAGCTACTCTAAAGTTATTGAAAAAAATAAGAGGAGATAAATAAAATTAGATAGCTTAAACTAATAGTTTAAAAGTTTAAGTACCTCTTAAAAATGCGCTAAGCTAATCTAAATATATTTTAAATGTTTTGTAATATTAAAATATAGCCATATAATAGTTAAATGGCTATATTTTTTTGTTAATTTCTACCCAAAGCGGCATCAAAAATGTATTCTGAATTTCCCTTTATTAACAAATCAGAATCATAAAGCGAAATTTCAATTACTTTTTCAGATTTATTAAAAATCTTTATTTTTTCTTTATTTATTTCAATTTCAAGCAAATTGTCTTTCAATCCCACTCTAAATGCTAAGGATGTCCAATTATCAGGAAGTGTTGGCTTTAAATAAAGTTTAGTATTTTTTATTCGCATTCCTCCAAATCCTTTCACAATAGACATCCATGTTCCTGCCATT
>DAIQBE010000616.1:0-2434 GCA_036781325.1 Leadbetterella sp.
CACCTAACAAAGCTTCGTATTTATATTCCCCCGTTTTTACTTTAAATTCTTCTTTGGCTTTATTGATAAGTTCTAGATTTTCAAACAAATCTATGGCACTTAGAGCCAAGGTTTTGGCAGCTATCATCATGCCTTTTGCACCCAAAGTTGTTCCTCCTGCTGCTACTGCCTGCCAGCTATGTGCTGGCGTGCCAGGCACCCAAGTAGCGGTTCTACAACCAACTGTAGGTACAGTCCAACTTACATCTCCCACATCCGTGGATCCTCCGTTGGCTGAGTTTTCAAGTTTAAGCTCTTGTATTTTACTGGTTGCATCTAATGGGCTTTTTACAACACCAGGAGTGTTCTGGATTTTTTGAGCAAATACCAATTCTGTTGGACTCATACTATAACCCCCAGCTAGAGTCATGTTAGCATGCATCACTTTAGCCAAAGATTCTATTGGCAACAGCTCATGTACTCCGCCAAGAACTTCTGTTTCTACCCTTGTTCCAGTCCCTTGAGCAGCTCCTTTTGCGATGTTTTCCATCCATTCCCACATTTCTTTAACATTGGTTCGGTTTGGATGGCGAACGTATAAATAAAGTTCCGCAAAATCAGGTACAACATTTGGAGCTTTCCCTCCTTGTGTAATCACATAATGAATTCTCGAGTCTTCTTGCACATGCTCTCTCATCATATTTATCATATGAGTCATGGCCTCCACGCCATCTAATGCCGAACGCCCATTTTCAGGCGATGCCGCCGCATGGGCAGATCTACCATAAAATTTAAACTTGCCTGATTTGTTAGCTAAAGAACTGGATGCATTGGCAGAGTTGTCACTAGCCGGATGCCAATGCAAGACCACATCAACATCTTTAAACAAACCTTCTCTGACCATATATACTTTGCCTGAACCGCCCTCTTCTGCTGGTGTACCATAAAATCTAATAGTTCCTTTTTGTCCTGTTTTTTTCATCCAATCTTTTACTGTAATGGCAGCAGCTGCAGAACCTACTCCAAACAAATGATGCCCACACGCATGTCCGGCAATTCCTTTAGCTGATTCTTTTTCAGGATTAGCAGTTTGAGACAAACCTGGAAGTGCATCAAATTCACCTAAAATACCGATTACAGGTTTTCCTGATCCAAAACTTGCCACAAAAGCGGTAGGTATTTCTGCAACACCTGCTGTAACGCTAAACCCTTCCTTTTTTAAAGCATTTTGAAGCAATTCCGAACTTTTAACTTCTTGATAACCTACTTCGGCGAAGCCCCAAATATCCATTGCCATTGCACTATATTCTGCTTGTTTTTTTTGAATATCGTCAATAACTTGTTTCTTAATTTGGGCTGTAAGTCCTGTGCTAATAAATAAAAGTAGAATAAAATGCTTTCTCATGCGTTTTTTGAATTTTAGGTTTGTTTTGTCCAAATGTATAAAAAAAAGAAATGAATTTTTAAAAAAGTGGACGAATAGGTAGTTTTTTATTTCAAAAGCACAATTTCCATAGGTTTTGTGTTACATCCAGAACAAAAAAAGGAAATAGAATTCGATGATTCATCCAATTTTTTAGCTCAGTTTTATAAGAAACAAAGTGAGATAAGAATAGCTTTTGAGGAAGTAAATTTGTTTTAAAAAAACTTAAGTCTATAAATTTTTGGCCAAAGTTTGCCAGTAATCAAAAATTCGTTTTTTATAGCATCATATGCTATTCCATTAAGTTCCATCAAACCTGGGTTAAGCTTTTTTGCTTCTTCAACCAATGCTCCCATATCTACTTTTGCTACAACGTTTCCTGTGTTGGCATCTATTTTTATGATCTGGTTGGTGGTCCAGATATTAGCATAGATAAATCCGTTTACATATTCTAGCTCATTGATTTTTTCCAATGCGTAGGCGTTTTCTCGCACGTTTAGTTCTTTTATCTTTGAAAAATCTTTTGGGTCTAGATACGTTAAAATATGCGTACCATCGCTCATAATAAGATTTTTGCCATCGTTAGTTAATCCCCAGCCTTCTGCGTTGGCGTAAGGATATTCCGCAATTTTTTTATGCGTTATGGCATCATAGACAAAACATTTTTGCGCTTTGTAAGTGAGCTGAAAAATCTTTCCATCTATTTTTGATATGCCTTCTCCAAAGTACAGTGATTTATCTAAAGTAGCCTTCACATTAATTTTTCCTGTGGTGGTATCTAATGTGCCATAGTGCGATTGGGTATAGGCTAGCTCTTCAGGAGAACCCGTGCTTTCGAAAATCTGGTTATTATCTACGTATAATCCTTCTGTAAAAGACTGAATATCATGTGGATAGGAGCCCACTACACTATAAGTAAGCTGCGGGGTGGCTACAGCATCGGTAGTAGCTTCGGTGGTGTCGGAAGTGCAAGCGTAGATTATGCCACCAGTCAAAAGAACAAGTGCAAGTTTTTTAAACATGAGTATTTGA
>DAIQBE010000617.1:0-2422 GCA_036781325.1 Leadbetterella sp.
AATTCTAAAGTTTGTTTTTTGGATAGCCATTTTGCTTTTGGAATAGCATCATTCAATGCAAACAATCCATACATTTTCAGCCCAATTGTGTAATAGAGTCCTTCAATCCAGCTTTTTACCGGAGTAATTATTCCTAATGGTTTGCAAAGAAAAGGGGCATTTTCTAATAAATATTTTCTTTCAGACAAGCCATGAATCATTTGTTTTAAATGGCCTGGGTCTAATTGCTTAACTGCTTGTTCTAAGTATCTTACACCCCCATGAATTAATTTGGTGGATTTTGAAGAAGTCTCACTTGCAAAATCGTGTTTGTCAATTAATGCAACTTTTAACCCTCTTAATGCTGCATCTAAAGCTACACCTGCCCCGCTGGCACCAGCCCCAATTATACAAACATCAAATGAATCTGATTTTAAGTATGCTAAATTTTCTTTTCTATTCATTTGAAATTTGAAAATATTTTTTTCCAGTTAATTGAGCATTTATAATTAAATCAATCCGACTCCCTCCCCAATTTCAACAACAATACAGGCAGGATCAATTCCATTAAATTCCTTATATTTTTGTTTTATAAAAGTTATAAAATCATGGATCTTATTTTTTTCAATTAAATTAATAGTGCATCCTCCAAAACCTCCCCCCATCATTCTGCTTCCTAGAATTCCATTAAATGTTATAGCATTTTCGAAAAGAAAATCTAATTCAGAACAGCTTACCTCATAAAGCTTACTCAAACCAAGATGAGTTTCTTTCATTAATGTTCCAAATTCAAGCATTTTTCCTTGTTTAAGAAAAATAGTGGCATTATTAACCCTCTGATTTTCTTCAATAATATATCTACATCTATTGTAAACTATATGATTAATCTTATCTTTAATGGTATCCAACTGCGCTAAGGATGCATCCCTGAGGGAGTTAATTTCTGGAAATACGTTTTTTAAACTGGCTACACCTGAAAGACACTCTTCTCTTCTTAAATTGTAGGCAGACTCGGCCAAATTATGCTTCACTCCTGAATTTACAAGCACTAACTGGTGATTTACTAAGTTTATTGGGAAATATTCAAAACTTAAATCTTTACAATCTAATTTTATAACTTTATTTTCTTTCGAGAATAAAGAAGCAAACATATCCATTATACCACATTTGACCCCAACATAATTATGTTCGGTTTTTTGAGCTATCAATGCTATATCAATGGTTGTTAACTCGAAGTCAAATAATTCATTTAATCCAAATCCAAAACCTGATTCCACAGCCGCAGAAGAGGATAGGCCTGCACCGTTTGGAATGTCTCCTCCAAAACAAACATTTATTCCTGTATCAAATATAAAACCTAGTTTTTGAATTTCTTTAATAACCCCTAATGTATGATTTGTCCAAGAGTTTGGAATGGTTTCAAAGTTAGTTATATCCGCCAATTCAATCTCTTCTTTTAAATCAAAAGCATTAATAATTATTTTTTTATCTACTCTTTTTCCAATACAAAAATAAATGGCTTTATCTATACCTGCAGGCATTACAAAACCTTCATTATAATCGGTGTGTTCCCCAATTAGGTTAATTCTGCCTGGAGCTCTGAGGCTTAGTTGAGGATGACTACCAAATACTTGGTAAAATTTATCAATAATTAACTCTGAATAATGCAATTTTTTTTGTTTTAATAAATTCTTTTAATATTGTTTCAATTATACAACCTTTACCAGCAATTAGTAATAGATAGAATCGAATTCTACATTAAGAAACAATAAATTTTATTGGTATTAACTTTGAATTTTATTCAAAAGTTTTTTTAAGAAAATTGAAATAAAGCAAGATGGATAGATTTTTATTCATCTTTTTTCATTTTTATTAACTTAAATAATGCTATCTGGTTTTGGAATTGGAACCTTTTCAATTTCAATGGTTTCCGGAATAGGAGGAGGAGTTGGTTTTCTATTAAAAAGTACATCAATAATAAAATACTTGGTATCACCATTCCAAGGAAACTGCAAAAATTTCTCATGATATTTTAAAGTTACTCTTTCACCTGTAGCTAAAGCTTGTTTGAGTTTTATAACCACTGAATCTTGTTTCGCCGAAAAATCCCAATACCTAGGAGTCAATGTTCCTGTTTCGCCAGAATACCCCCCTTCATTTAGTACACCTTCATTTGTTTTAAATATATAACCTCTTTCGCTAAGTTTTGAAATAGTACCTGCCCTTTCTCCAGAAGAAAAATAACCTGTACCTATATACCAAGCCACTAATCCCAGAATTATTAAAATAATGAAAAGAGTTATTTTTAATTTCATTTTAGTAAAATGTTTATTTTGTTACAAATCAAATGAAAAGTAAGCAACTTAGCCAATTTTTTTTCAAAAATCTTAGTTTCTTTACATTCATTCTAATTTGTTGATTTTTTTTTGTGACAATTGGTTTT
>DAIQBE010000618.1:0-2407 GCA_036781325.1 Leadbetterella sp.
CAAGCATGCCCATATTTTGGTAGAGCTTATGAGGCAGATTCATCCTCAGATGAGAGATGGAGCTGACTACAGCAAAAAACTTTGGGATGATTTGTATATCATGGCTAACTTCGATTTGGAAGTTGATAGTCCATATCCACCTCCTCCAAAAGAAATTTTAGGTAAAAAACCTTTACAAATACCTTATAATCAAACCAAGCTAAAGCATAAAATCTATGGTAGAAATGTAGAACTTTTGGTTTTGAAAGCAATGCTTGCCAATACCTTTGAAGAGAGGAAAGCATTTGTCTCTTATATTGTTAAATTAATGAAATCTTTTTTCTTAAATTGGAATAAAGACACCATAGAAAGTCCAACTTGTTTAAATCAAATTTTAGAGCTATCGGGAGGTAAATTAAAACCTGAGATTGAAGATTTGTTGGCAAATGGAATAATAGAAGAAGCAAATCCAAGAGATGGAAGTGGAAATAGGCCAAGGCCTAATTTTCAAAATTTCAACAATCGTCCAGAAAGAGGGAACGAAAGAAGAGAAAGAAACGGAAACATAAACGGTAATATCAATAATGGTAACACGAATGGAAATGTGAGAAATCCTTTAGAAAGAAATAATCCTAGAAATGCCGGGCCAAAAAATAGATTTAATAATAATAATAGAAGAAGGCCTCAATAGCTATGTCATCATTTAAAATTACAGGAGGCAAAAAACTTCAAGGAGAGCTACAGCCTCAAGGTGCAAAAAATGAGGCTCTTCAAATTATTTGTGCAGTTTTACTCACCAAGAGCCCAATAATAATTCACAACATACCTAATATTAGGGATGTGAATAAATTAATGGAGCTTTTAGAGGATATGGGGGTGATGCGCAGCAAAGTAGCAGAAGGATCTTATCGCTTTGAAGCGAGTAATGTAAATTTTGAATATTTTGAAACCCCAGAATATAAAAATAAAGCTGCAGAGCTTAGAGGTTCTGTTATGCTTTTGGGTCCAATGCTCGGCCGATTTGGTAAAGGAAAAGCACCAAAACCAGGTGGAGATAAAATAGGTCGCCGACCTTTAGATACGCACTTTATAGGTTTTCAAAAATTAGGAGCCGAGTTTTCCTATGATTTAGGAGATTCTTTTTATTCTATTGATGGATCAAAAATGAAAGGATCTTATATTTGGATGGAAGAGATTTCAGTTACTGGTACTGCCAATGTTTTAATGGCCGCGGTTTTAACTGAAGGTACTACCACTATTTATAACGCGGCTTGTGAACCCTATTTGCAGCAATTATGCAAAATGCTGAATAGTATGGGAGCTAAGATTTCAGGTGTGGGATCTAATCTTTTAGTTATTAAAGGTGTAAAAGAATTACACGGTTGTGAGCACACTATGTTGCCCGATATGATTGAAATTGGCAGTTTTATAGGATTAGCTGCTATGACCAAGTCCGAAATTACTATTAAAAATTGTAGAATTGAAGAACTTGGAATTATTCCTGATACGTTTAAGAAATTGGGCATTGAAATGGAGTTTAGAGGAGATGATATTTTTGTTCCTTCTCAAGAGAATTATAAGATAAGCACCTTAATAGATGGTTCTATATTAACTGTTTATGATGCCCCTTGGCCAGGTTTTACTCCAGATTTAATTTCTATTATTTTAGTAACGGCCATACAAGCAAAAGGTACGGTTTTGATGCATCAAAAAATGTTTGAATCTCGCTTATTTTTTACTGATAAACTGATTGATATGGGAGCTCAAATTATACTTTGTGACCCTCACCGAGCTACCGTAATTGGTTTAAATAGAGAATATAATTTAAGAGGAATAAGAATGACTTCCCCAGATATCCGTGCTGGAGTTGCTTTGCTAATTGCGGCACTTTCTGCAGATGGTATTAGTGTAATAGATAATATTGAACAGATAGACAGAGGTTATCAAAACATAGATACTAGATTAAATGCCATTGGGGCAGATATTGTTAGAGTTTAATAGAAATTTAAGGTTTTATTTATAAAAAAGACTATTTAATTAGTCTTTTCTTGTTTTAAACCATTAGTATAGAAACTTAAATTTTAAAATTGGGATTTATTTATCAACGTTTTTTTATAACCAGATTTCTTTATTTAGTATTTTAAAAAAGCCTACTGTGCCGCACGTTTGCATCATGTGGTATGGAGAAAAGCAATAAACCAAAATAGAATTTAATATCTAAAGCTAAAATAAATTTTAAAACTGAAATAGAAAGATGGGTAGAAATTATAAATTTCATGGGGATAAAAAATGGCTTTAAAGTAGCCACATGATGCATTCGTGCGGCAGCAGGGGTTTCTAGAAATAGAGATTAATCGATATTCCAATGTAAATGTATTCCATTTTTTTTACCATTCTGTTTAAAGTCAAAGTGTTTATTTTCAGGGCT
>DAIQBE010000619.1:0-2407 GCA_036781325.1 Leadbetterella sp.
TTTTTACGGCAAGAATCATTAATCCTTGTAATTAGTGGTTTTTGTTTTCTTAAAGGAATAAAAATTTTGGACTTATTTGGTAAATATTAGAAAATTGATATTCTCTCAATAAAACTTTTCATTTAAAAGAAAGGCAGCCTATTAGCTGCTTTTCTTTTGAATGAAGAATAATTATTGAAAAAATCCGACTTCTGTCAATTGTAATATCATATCGGTGTTACTTGCTTTTTCGTTTCTAAAAACCAAATATACATCGTGTTTCCCTTTTACTTCCTTACTTAAAGTTAGTTTAGCTTTTCCAGCTCTACTCCTATTCCACTCTACCATATTAGTACCTGCAGGAGGCCTTTCGAAACCTAATTCTTTAAGTCCTATAGTTTCAGATGTTGCTATAAGTTGGCCGTCTGGTCTGTCCAACCTAAGTTCAACTTTACCACCTACCGCTCCATTACGAGCACTTGCTTGAACAAAAGCAATAATTTCTTTTATAGAAGTTAAATCTATGTTTTTATAAAAAGCATACGACTTATCTCCAATCAAAGAAAATGAATAGTTTGGAGTAGTAATCAATTGTGTACTAAAAGACCCATCTAAATCTTGAGGCCGAAGGTAATTTGGCCTTAATATTACTAATTTTTCACCCAATATTGATTTTGTCTTCATTGCTCCTTTGTCTTTGTAGGCTGCTCTTAACACAAAACTTCCCGCGGTATTTTCGTAGCTCGGGTTCTCAGGTTTTACACTTCCTGTTAAAGCCAATTTTGAAACATTTACATTTTTGGAAGCCAGACTAAAAATATAATCGGCCATACGTTTAGCGTTTACCTCGCTCAGGTCTGGGTGGGCACTCATGCCGTGTTCTCCCCAAACGCCACTTCCACCTTCTTTGATTTTCTTTACTAAATATGCCATATTTTCGGGCGTATTAGCATATTTATCAGCAACGGCTTGATAACTCGGTCCAATAGATTTGGCGGTATATTGGTGGCAAGATTTACAATCTGATGCTTCAATTAGGTTACGTCCTACGGCATAAGAAGCCATATCGTCAGCACTTTTTTGTTTGGCTGCGATTTCTATTGGGTCAAAACCTTGTGGCAAATAGTCAAAGGTAACGGCCACTTCTTCGGGCTTTATTTTATCACCATCTTCTTTATCTTTCACTTTTACTTTGTAAGCTATTGGTTCTTTTCCAAAGTAAAATGTTTGATTGGCGACTCCTAGTTCCACCTCCACATCTGGAGCAGTATTACCAGCAATGATAGGTAGCGATATACTATTTTTGGCTCCTTTGGTGTCTGATACTTCTAAAATAGCCGTAAAATTTCCTGCGGTTTTAAACGTAAAATTAGGTGCTTTGCCAGTCAAGTTTGCTACGATTGCTTTTTTTGCATCCGTGATTTTCCATTTGTATAATAATTTTTCTGCGTCTCCTAGGTCAAAATCATTTGATCCTTCAGCCGAAAATTTAACAGTCAATGGCAAAGCTCCCGATTTTTTATCAGCTGTGGCAACTACATTAGGTTTTCTGTTTCCGGCGTTATATTCTATTTTAACCAATTTAGAGTTGTCGTTTCCTCTAAACCAGGCCGAACCGTACTCCAGCACATACATATCCCCACTTGGGCCAAAGTCCATGTCGATTGCAGAGCTAAAGTTCATATCTGGCAAAACTCTTTCCATTGATTGGTAATCTCCCTTTTCATCCATAGTAACCGCCATAATCCAACCTCTCATAAAATCGGTGATTAGCCATTTTCCCTCATAATATTCTGGCCAAGGCCTTTGTGCAGTTTTAAAGTCACCTTTTCTGAAAACAGGTCCACCTGTAGCGCTCCTGCCAGAGGTACCCACTAACGGAAATTCAGTTGACGACCCATAAGGATAATAAATCATTGCAGGCACTGGCTTTGGAAGGTTGACCATACCGGTGTTATTTATGGAATTATTAGTGGGATTATTTACATCGAAAGGCTCTCCATAAGTACCGTTATCTGAATTATATTTTCTGTAAGGTTTGTTATTGGCTATAAAATAGGGCCAGCCAAAAAATCCTGGGGCTTTAGCCTGATTAAATTCGTCATACCCTTTTGGGCCCCAAGTGGAATCTTTTGATGCATCTGGACCTACTTCTCCCCAATATAAATACCCGGTCTTAGAATCGAGCGTTGGTCTCCATGCATTTCTATGACCCATAGTATAAATTTCAGGCCTTGTTTTAGGTGTTCCTACTGGAAACAAATTTCCCTTTGGAATGGTATATGTTCCATTTGCTTCAGGGTGTATTCTTAGAATTTTCCCTCTTAAATCATTTGTATTTCCGGGAGCCCTCTGATCGTCTTCATTTTCTTTTCCAGGAGTTTCCACCAAGTTTGACGAGCCTTGACGAGGATTAACGGTGTTGTTT
>DAIQBE010000620.1:0-2403 GCA_036781325.1 Leadbetterella sp.
GTGAAGGCCAATGCCGATGTTTGCATTTGCATTTTTTAAAGCCGTTATTTTTTGTTCTAAAATATCTTTATTTATATTAGAAAAGGCCGAAACTGTCGTTATTCTATGATCTTTAGCTGCTCCCAAAATAGCAGTATCTATTAGATCTATATAGCCGTAGTCGTCTGCTGTGATTATTACTTTTTTGCTCATTTTACTTTAGCATTTAATTCCCTGAAAAGTTGTCCATCTCTAAGGATTTTATCCATATATTTAATACTTTGTCTTCCCAACATCCTAGCCAGTGGAGGTTGGACATAGCTGTAAATATCGTTTCCGATTAATGTTTTTAAATGACTATTGCTTTGGAAAACAGCCTTAAGGTCCATAGATGAAAATTCTGCTTTTCCAGCAACCAAATCATCAATATCTTTATTTGTAATAAAATAGGGTAAATGTATCTGAATATAATTTGGGTTGTTGGAGTATTTGTCGCTAAGATAATTTGGGACAAAGGATATAGAGCTCACTGTACTAAGAATTGAGCTAAATTCAGGCGATTCTTTTACTCTTTTCTTAATGATTTGTTTTTGGAGGAGACTTCTAATATATTCCTCTTTGCCATTTATAATTTGAATAAAAAACACCGTGCATTTTGGAATCACCTTTGAGCTATCCTTCAAATAGGTATAAATGTCATCAATACTCAAAATTCCTGAATTCTCAAAATAGCCCCCATCTATGAAATGCCCTTTTCCTTCAATTTTTGCTGCTGGAGAAAAGATAGGAAATCGATTAGCTATAGACGCAGGATAAAAATAGGGCATAGCTTTTTGGTTTTCATAATTATTGATAAACTCTGAATTTGGAAAGATTTTTTTAAATTCTTTTGGTTTAAAATTCAAAGTACTTCCTACGCCTCTTTCGGTGTGCGTGGCTGCAGAGTTGGCAATTAAAGTTGGGTAAAAAGCTCCTTTTTTTCGCATTTTCCAAAATAGTTCGGTCCAAAGGCTTTGAAAAGTATGAAAAGGCAATTTTGAATTTCCAACAAAATCGGCATGTCTTTCCATAGCTAAATCTTCTCTATCGCCAAATTTTGCGAATGGTTTAAATAGTTTTCCTGGAATAAATTCAAAAAGTAAATCTCGGCCAAATAGATAGGTTAAATCTGCACTTACCATATTTGTTTTGCCAATTTCTAGCAATCGAGGTTTAAGTGATACACTATCATTATCATATTTTAATGCCGTAAACAGGCTTTGTCCTAAAGCACCGCCCGATACGCCAGAAAGGGCGATTGTATTCTTAAGAATATTGTTTTTTCCTCTAAAATTTGATAAAGTATCGAGTAGCAAGGAAGTCCAGATGCTGGCTTTCATGCCGCCACCATAAGAAGAAATAAAATAGAGGGTGTCTTTTTCGGTAAATTTGGAATCTATCTCATTAACAAAAGTGGCTAAATCAACATCCTTTTCTATAGGCATTTGCGGTCGATCTATATTTTCAATTAAATGCAAATCGTTTCCTTGAAAGTCAGCCACCAAAAGTGCTAAAAACAAAACATAAAAAGTATAGGGGTGCACATTTCTAAAATATCTTGCTGTAAGGCTATCAAGCTGTTTTTCATGTAAATAAAATAGATAGTGTTTTTTTGGAACTACTATTAATGCATAAAAAACATGAAGTTGTGCCAGCAAAATTACGAAAGGATTAAACCAATCATATTTTAAATGAGCTATAATCAAGATTACAATACTGGTGAGGGAACCTAATGAAAGGAAAATCAAATATCTAAAATCATTGGCAAAGAACGAGTTTTTTCTAAAATTTCGAAAAGCCGCATAGTAGAGTGCCAAAGCAAAATTACAGACTTGAAAAGCTACGTAAGTTTTCTCAGACCACTTATAGGAAACCACAAAAAATAAACTTGAAAAGAAAATTAAGGCAAATAAGGTAAACCCAAAATTATTAATGGAGTATTCTATTTTATCTTTTTCATTTGTTTTCGATATTCGATTTTTTTGATTTATTGCCGCAAAAATTAAATGCGGGATAGAAATACAGGCTAATATTAAGAAAAAATGGAAGATTGAGGGCTTAGAGTTGATAAAACCTTTGGCTACTTGCTTAATAGCATCGTGTTGGATACTCCAACTTAAATATATTATTACTGAAATAAGTATTAAACCATAAAATTTTCTTAAAATACTAAATACAAAAAACGTATCATTTGAACTGTTAGGTGCTGTACTATTGGTGTAAGAAATAAATCCTATGCCCGTTCCAAGAATACCATTTTTTGGGTACATCTGCCATTTATCAAGCGTTTTCTCTACAGATTTTCTTTTTTCAAAGTACACCGGATAGTGCGAAATTATGAAAGAAAGGGAAACAAAAAGGGCATAAAAAAGTAAAAAATTTATT
>DAIQBE010000621.1:0-2399 GCA_036781325.1 Leadbetterella sp.
CCGTTTCTCACATAGACAGCCTCGTGCCTGCCAAGCTCAAAGTGAAAATCAGGTGCCTAAAAGCTGGACTCATACCGCACATGCGTGTGCTGAAGTATATGTACAATATGAAATGGCACAAAATGGGCATGCTGGAGAAGAAGAAGGCCGTGGACTGCTCCTGTGGGGGGGGGGGAATTCAGGACGTCAGGCACATGGCCCTGGAGTGTCACCTGACCTGCCACCTGCACCTGAGACTAAAGACGGCGGTCGAGACGCGCCTGTTTGCGCTGCTGACAGCACGCAAGATTGAGCTGGAAGACTACACCACATTGATGGAACTCTCAGAACACAAAGTGCTGCTCACGGCCCTTCACCTGCCTGCACCAATGACACCTGCTCAACGACTGATCACTGAAACGTACGCCGGCGCAGTGACGGAATACCTGGAATGTATGGTGGTGATAATTACCATTTCAATGGCCATTGGTCATGGATATATTCACATGCAAACCAGGTTTTTAAAGAATATGATGGCTCTTTTGTGAAACTAAACGGCAAACCAGTTTCATTGATGGAATGGATGGCTGTGCAAGCTAAGAAGTAGCTATTTTTACAAAATTTTATGTTGCAAATGAAGGAATTGTTCTCAATTAGCTTCTTCATTTGTGGTGCTTTTGGTTTTAATTAAATATTAAACAATCGATAATTCTCTTTTATTAACTCGGATGAATAGAGTAAACTTATGATTCATTTTCACTTCTTCAACTGATACAAGTTAGCAGATTTATTCGAACCCAAATTTTTTTTTCTAAACGCTCTAATACATTAAATTCTAGGGTTTTAAAGTGTAAGTTATTAAAGGTGTATCCAAAAATTTGAAAAAAAGGTTTTTGGATGCAAAGCTTTTTTATTGTTCGGATTTATAAAAAAGCTTGATGTACCCTATTTATAACAATTGTAAGGGGTTTTTAAATCAGTGAAAGTTACACATTTTAATAATTTCTTTAAAAAGCTTACTGAAATTAGTCCATCAAAATTTCGAAATATTTTATTTTAATAATATTATTTGTTTTTAAATATTCCAATTTGATTTTATAAAGTAATTTTATTTCCTTAATATCATATTAAATTTTAATAAATATGCAAAAACGTCATTTAGGAAATCAAGGATTAGAAGTATCTGCCATTGGTTTAGGATGTATGGGCATGAGTTTTGGTTACGGGCCTGCTGGCGAAAAAAGCGAAATGATAAAGGTGATTCGAGCTGCGGTGGAGCAAGGGGTTACCTTTTTTGATACCGCCGAAGTATATGGCCCATTTACTAACGAAGAGTTAGTGGGAGAGGCCTTAGCACCTTTCCGAAATGAAGTACAAATTGCTACCAAATTTGGCTTTAAGATTGACCGTACAAATATGAAATATGGTGGTGTAAACAGCCATCCCGATAATATCAGACTCGTGGCTGAAGAATCATTGAAAAGACTCAAAATAGAGGTAATTGACCTGTTTTATCAGCACCGAGTGGACCCAAATGTGCCTATTGAAGAAGTGGCAGGAACGGTTAAAGATTTGATAAAAGAAGGGAAAGTAAAGCATTTTGGCCTTTCAGAAGCAGGAGCAAAAACCATTCGCAAGGCCCATGCTGTGCAGCCTATAACAGCATTGCAAAGTGAATATTCGCTTTGGACTCGCCAGCACGAAAAAGAAATTATCCCTACACTAGAGGAATTAGGAATTGGTTTTGTTGCTTACAGCCCACTAGGTAAAGGTTTTTTGACAGGGAAAATGGACGTAAATACTAAATTTGCCGAAGGAGATATTCGAAATATTTTACCAAGATATACAGAAAATGCACGTATTGCCAACCAAATTTTGTTAGATGTTATCGAGCGTTTTGCTAAAGAAAGAAATGCAACAAAAGCACAAATTGCAATTGCATGGGTTTTGGCCAAAAAGTCATGGATTGTTCCAATTCCGGGAACCACAAAATTGCATCGCTTAACAGAAAATAACGGAGCAGCCAACATCAAATTAAGTGCAAAAGAATTGCAGGAAATTGAAAAAGCTTCCTCCCAAATTGACATAGTAGGTAATAGATATACAGAAGCAATGGAGAGTTCAACGGGTTTGTAGATTTTAAAAAATTAGTGAATAGTTGGTAATTTTTATTTTTCAGTTGTTACCTAATAATCAATATTTTTTGTCAGTACAGAATCTAGAGTGAAAAAATATTCATATATGAAATCTTTTAAATCAAATTACTGACTGTTCCATTAGTTTCATTCCGAATATATTAAAAACATCCTCTAGTATATTTTTAAGCAGTCTTAAGCGGCAAATTACTAAATAATTAAATTAAAATTTAAGGACGGTCTATATTATGGATTTTTTTGTGTGTTTTTTTGAGAAATGCCGGA